>NZ_JRFE01000053.1 GCF_000756305.1 Myxosarcina sp. GI1 | reverse complement strand
ATAGATTTAGATCAAAATCACAGCATTGAAGAGTTTGTGGGAACAGAACCCCAACAAGATCCTACAAAAACTTCCCTCGCGCTTTTTGACTCTAATTTCAAAGGAGACTATCCTTTTATTTCTCCTATTTTGGGAACTGATAAAATTGGCTTAATTCAAGGTCATTCCGATATCGAGCATTTAAAAGAGGTACTTTCTAAAAAAAGACGAAGGGAATATATTTTACAAAAAATATTTTCTTCTTATCCTCTTAACTTCGATTTGATAATTATCGATCTTCCTGGAGGATACGACATTCTTACAGAAAATGTAGTTGTTGCTAGCACTGATATTTTAATCCCCCTTATCAAGGAACTTTTACTGAAATTGCTCTATCGGCAGCCGACAATCAAATTGGTGCGATCGCCAATCAAATTCAAAGGGCAGTGGCTTTAAGATGGGAAGCCCGCGAACTTCCCGAACCACAAAAGGTAGGCTATGTCAAAACCATTGCTAAAAAGATGTCTGGATTATTAGAAAAAGATCGCTCTCTACCCGACAAATATGGCGATCGCGTCAAGTTTTTAGCCAAATTGCCAGAGCGACTTTCAGCAGAAGAAACTAATCGAGCCTTGAAAACAGTTGAAGGAATTAATTTCGATTTAGTAGCCGATCTTGGTAACGAGTTGCAGGTTGCCGTTGATGGACCGAAGAGTGCGGCTCGTCCCGATGGGGAATTACTAAAAACTTTAAAGGCGATCGGTAGCTATAAATATCCGCAGTGGTTGCTAGATAAGAAGAACCCAGAAGCTTATCAAAACCGAGAAATGAAAACTAATGGCTACTCCCCAATCGACTTGATAGTAGCCGAGACAAATAAGCATTTTCAGCAAAATCAGCTTGTGTCAGAACCTACCGTGTCGTTTCGCCCACTATTTTCTGACATCAAGTTCGATCGCGCCTTAGAAGAATTAGCACGTTCGGTTAGGGATACTTACAATTCTCTAATAGCTGAGGCGATCGCTACTGAAAAACAAGTAGACCAACCTGTACTTAAAGTAACTTCGGCAACTAGCGGTAGAACTATTGAGATCGACAATCTACTTAAGTTTGCCAAATCGGATTCACCAATCTGGAAAGCCAAAAAGTTAGA
>NZ_JRFE01000052.1 GCF_000756305.1 Myxosarcina sp. GI1 | reverse complement strand
TTTATCACAAAAAACGTATGCAACTGTAATCTTTTTGAAATATACTGGAGTAGGCAAACTTGATGCTTTTAAGTAAGTAACAAGTAAGTAAGAAATACCCAGTTATGAAAAACAAAATAATTAGCGAACAAATTTTAAATGATGGGAGCTATTCACTTCCTAAGCTGTTAGCAGATACTAACGATCGTCTTAAATCAATTGGTAAGAGAGGGAAAACAGCAACTATCAAAGTTAGCGGTCAAAACTTAGCTGCTCAATTTAATTATGAAAAACAGCAACAAAAAGGATTAAATCTTAGATACAACCAAAAAGGCCTTGAAGAAGCAGAAAGATATTGTAGGTTAATTACTTCTCATCTTTTGGCTAATACCTTTACCTGGGATTGGTTTGAGGGATTGATAGGGAAAAAACAGGTTGTAAAGACTGAAAAAGTTACGGGAGCGATCGCCATTGCCACTTACAAAAATTTTTATTTAAAAGAAAATGCTGGTTTACGGTATCCCATGCAAAGTTACTATCGTAGCTATCGACATATTGAAACAGTACTAAGCAGTTTTGAGTCTCAAATTACCGTAACTCAGATTAAATCTATTATTCATCTGACAGAAAATAACAGTTACAATCGAACGTATTGTCTAAATGGCTTGATTAATTTCTTAGATTATTTTCAAATCAATGAATTTGACAGTCTTATCGCTAGATACCGCAAAAATAACAACCCCAAGCCAAAAACTAAGTACATTCCTAGCGATATTGAAATAGTTAATATTTGGGAAAACAAGCTTACTAAATATCGTTTGAAAAAAGGTAAAAACGCAATGCGTTGTAAACAATGGGTATTTATCTATTGTTTACTAGCGGTTTATGGTTTGCGAGTGCATGAGGTGTGGAATATTGCTAACTGGGATACTTCAGTAATTTTTAAAAATGGTGATTGGTTGGCAATTGGTGACGATGAATTAGAAATTGACAATTCTGTTGTAGTTCCGTCAATACTCGATCCAAATAATGACAATAAATTATTGGCGATCAAACATGAAACAAAAACAGGTTATCGAATAGCGTTTCCTCTATCGCCAATTGGTGAGAATTGGTTAGAAAAGTTTGGATTACTCAAACCGTTAGAACTACCCGACATTAATAATCCTTTAGTCAAGGACAATAAAAAGGGTCATGGTGGTTATCCCTGTAGTCATATGTGCGCTCAATTTTTCAGACTGAGAAAATTACCATTTACTCCCCATGCTTTACGTCATGCCTACAACCATAGAGCGCATAACTTAGGCTATAACCCCAAAGATATTGCTAATAGCTTGGGACATCAAATTAGTACAAATATCTCTACCTATCTAAAACATGAGTCTATTAGTGAAAAGGTTAGAACCGCCAAGCTAGCGGCGGAAAATGCTAAAGCTAAGCAAGATGAATTAACTAAATTAAGACTGGAGAATAAACAGCTAAAAGCAGAAAATGAACGGTTAAAGACTTTATTTAAGATGCATCAAGCAATAACAGATAAATAAAAAAATAACTCTCAATATTGCCCGTTGAGAGTTACCAAATTTTGTTTTTAACTTCTAGCACCAATATTTTAACTAATGCGATCGCCCTACAAAGAGCGATCGCGTTTTTTATTAGAATGGGATGCCTCGATCTATTAACGCTTCGTTAAATCGATCTATTTGTTCGTTAGTTAATACCTCTAAAGTTTTCAAGTAAATCATATACGGTAGACTCAAGCCATTTTCAACCTGATTAATACTAGGCTTGCTAGATTCATTTTCTATTAAATCCAAATAATCACCTAAAAGCCGATATGTTTCTAATAAAGTATCATCTTTTACTTCTAACAGATTTATGCGTATAACTGCTTTTAAAAAAGTATCTTGAATCATTTTCAATATGGTATTTCGTCTATGTCATTTTGTTCTGTTTTTTGTTCGATATCTAACGCATTTAAAACACTAGATTTTAAATCTTCAAAACATTCATGAGGTATATCGTTATCATCTAGCTCTATAGACATCTCTACTGTTTCTGACTGATAGTTCCCTAAGTTCTTTATACGCTTATAAGTGATAATTTTATATTGCATTTTTGCTCGACAAATTGAATTTAGATTATCATAATATGAATATGTTTATTAGTAAAGAACTATGGCAGATTTAACATTACAACAAAGGTTTGGATCTTCAGTATCTTTTGATGAAACTACTAAAATATTGTCAATTGATTTAAACAATCTTACCGATACAGGAGATATAACTACAGGAAAAGGATTAACAGTAACTGGTATTAATGCTAATACCATAGACGCAAACGCTACTAAGATTTTATGGACGTTATTATTACTATCCCAACAGAATCAACCAACAGATAATAATGACGAAACAGTAGGGTTATATATTACTAATGAAGGTAAGCGTAATGTTACTAGAAATAGTGTTTCTCAGTTTGGTTATCGTTTGGTTGCTACAGCATATAAAAACGATACTCTAGGCACAACTTTAGATCCTGATGAGATTAGTTAATGGGTAACTTTCACTGCATACCAGAATCATGTGGCAAGGTGGTTTATCGTGAGTATTTACCACCTGTTATTAGATGGAAGTATCCAAATGAAGACTGGCAAGAAATAGAAGGTGATGATTATGCGATCGAACAAGAAAAAGGAAAATGTCCTACTGCTTATATACTTAAATGGCGTTTTAGAGCGAGTCCTACGCGAGACTGGATTATTTATCAAACAGGGGATAGTAGTTTTTATCCGCCATTTGAAGATTTGCAGTTTATTTTTGACGATCGTAGCGGTGGAATTGTTACAGGTTTTCCGTTACTTTCCGCTAGCTATCCAAAAAGTAGAGGAAATGGTTTATGGTATTTTAAATATTCTTGGCGCGAAAACGGAACATCAAAAAGAACTTTTGCTCAACAATTCCAATCAAGTCTCTTTCAACTAGAAGGCACGTCTGAATTCATAAGTTTTGAACGATTAGATGGAGAATTAGATAACTGTGGCAATTGTATTTTTACGGTTTATAAAAACGAGCAAATTGTTTACCAAGAAACACGTGATGTATGTCCAAAAGTAGAAAAAATAGACTCGCGGTTGTCTGATGTTTATAAAGAAGTAAGAGTAGATAAATTGTCTTATTTAGAAGGGATAGAAGTGGTTAATTATGCTAAAGATATTTTGGCAGTTACTAATAACTTTAAAAGCGATATTCCTTCTTGGTGTCTCAATATTTACTCGACATCTTTACAACCAAGTATTATCCCTTTAGAAGCAATTAAATATTTAGATGCTAGATATATCGCTCAAATATGTTCGCCGCCTACCTTACCGCCGCCTAGTTACGAAGTAATTTGCAATTGTGATAGCTGTGAATCATGCCCCGATGGTACTTGCCCTGTAGAATGCGGCGGTAAAATTTGCTGTTACAACGATTTGGGAGTAAGCATTAAAGAAATACCTCTTAGTAATTACTGTGGTTAGTTATGGCAAACTGCGAAAATTTATGTACCGCCGCAAAATGTGCGGAATTAGAGAGACGAATAAATGAATTAGAAAGTCTTATTAATAATCATTTATCCCTCGCTGTTCCCCAAGCACATCAATTTAATTCCAGTGTTAACGTCAATGCAGATCTAAGCGATCGCAGTTTGAGAATACAGGTAGAGGTAGAGGATATTGGCGTTAATGCCGATACGGTAACTTTGCCTTTCGTTACCCAGGATGAATTTAACGATCACGTAAACCAAGATATTCCTACAGCGCATGACTACAAACCATTTGTTGCTGTAGATTTTTTTAATGAGAGCGGCGTATTAGTTGTCAGTGTTGATGGGGAATCGGACTCTGACGTAATTAATGTAAATAACGAAACGGATGTTTTTGTAGATGTTTTTCCCCAAGATGATTACTCGGTTATTAAAGTAACCGTCAATGGTTCGAGCGATGAAGATTATTTTCAACTACCAGATCCAACAATTGAGGTACAGAACGAACTTAAATTTACAGGTACTAATGATTACGGATCGCAATTAACTTCTACAGTTACCGTAAACGGTCAACAGGCAAGCGATAGCGTAACTATTGATGTAACTAGCGATGTTGAATTATCGGGTAGCAGAAGAGGTAACGGGTTCGATCTAACTGTCAGAGTAGATGACGGACAAGATACCATTTTTATTCCTGACTATATAGGCGGTGGTTACGATGTCGATTTGAGTGCCTATGCTACTAAAGCAGAATTAAATGCACATACTAATACTGGTTTGAGCGGATCGCATCCAAACGATTTAGATTTACAAATTGGCATGAGTTTTGTAGAAGACGATCTTAGAGTTTGCGTAGAGATAGAAGGATTATTAAGTAATTGCGGTCAAATAAATTTAAGTGGTTTTTTAGGACAAGATATCGATATGGAATTATTACTTCAAATATTGGCTAATACCGATCGCATTTATAAAATACTTGGCGGCGACTTATGGGGCAATCCTGACAGTGAAGACATCTCATTAAAAATAAAGCCCGAAGAATATATAAGAACTATTGGCAAGGCACAATATAAAACCGATGTTGACGAGGGTAAAGAGTTAACTATTACTAGTTTGGTACAGTTGCTCGGTGCATTTTCCAGCGTTGATTACTTTAGATCTGGTCTTCATAGATTGCCAGCAACAACGTTCAATTCTCTTATTAATACCGAACAAGGCAACCAGGAATTAAAAATATACGATACTCTATCCTTTCAAGAATGGATTATTAGAAACATCGATGCTTTAGCTGGTGAATATCCACTGGAAATTAAATCTAAAGCTAAAGATTCTAATAATAGGGATGTCGAGCAAACTATTACTTTTGCCAACAACGCCGAAGCATTAGCAGAAATTACCGCGTTAATTATTGGCTTAGTTCAAGATACTGACGATACTCTTAACGCTAGTCTCAGAACTATGGCGGAAGCTAGGGCGGCGGCTAATGCGGCGATAGTAGCCGTAGACTATGCGGCGGCGAACGCTGAATACTTAGGGTACAAGGGTAAGGAAAAAAGTAAAGAAGTCAATCTTAGTTTTACTCCTGGTGCTAAGACATTGAGAGATACATTTAAACCTAGTACCCAAAAAATAATTAGCTGGATCAATCAAGATAAAGAGACATTAGTCGAACTAGTCAAACGTACTTTAATCGGGGCGGAAATTATTAAAGCAGCTAACTATATTCCCTGGAAACCAGGACAAAAATTTACGGGCGATACGATCAGAGAGAAACGCGACGAACAGCGAACCGAGAATGATGCTAAGTGGCAAGAATTTGTTAATCGCACTAATAACCCTACAGGACGCTATAAGGTTAATAAACCAGAGGCTAAGATTAAGGACAATACAGTTAATAAAAACAACCAGAAATGAAGTTAACTACTGTTATTTTCAAACGCGATAGTTTGGCTAGTAATATTACTCGCAATTTGTTAGGCGAACGGGTAATAAATTTAGCTGAAGATTTGAGCAAAAAAGAAGGTAACAGTAATATATTTTCCCGTGTTTTTAGTTTTGGTAAAAAGTTACTAGGGTTTGCGGTTAGTTCTTTATTAACCTTTGGTGGCTGGTCGCTTACAGCTATCTGGGATTTTGCGATCGAAGCTTATTACGAAATTATTTACTTTGACTGGAATCAAACTGACGCTGAAATTAGAAATCAATTAAGAAGTAATGACACCATAATTAGCGGTGCTTTGGGGCGGTTAACTGGTACGGGATTAGTTTGGTTAACTGGTATTGCTGTTAGCGCTGGTTTATCGTTTAAATTCCCTGTTTTAGCTGGCAGAGTAGCCTTAAAACTGGCAGAAGAGGGCGGTTATGAGTTACGAGCGGCACTGACTAACTTCATCCTTACCGCTCGCAACGTAGCAGTACAAAACTTTTTGCTGATTGGCTTGTTAGATATTCGCAGTTTAAAGCGACTGAACCAACAACCAGTAACAACCGAGCGTAAACCATGGACCATTGCCGATAAGGTAGAGGAAAAGGTAAACAGTATTACTAATGCCAAGTTAAAAGCATTTGTTAATGGTTTATTAGACTCGGTAGAAGATTCAATTATTGAGATGGGATACGTTATAGCCTATACCCTGGATGACTATTACGAATCTCAGCGCATAGCTCAACAGGAATTGTTAGGACAAGAAAGAAGTATAGTTATTACTCCCGATACCAGAGTGGAAGGGGAACAGTTTGTACTAGAGTCACCACAAGAGCTAGTTATTGCCGATACCCAACAGTTAATTAACCAGCATCAATTGATATATAACCGCGATGTCGGTCAAATAACGGGTAGCTATGAAGAAGACTATATACATCCATCGCCGCAACGAAGAAAGCTAAGAGTAGTATTTAAATCAGCTAATAAACCACCTTGGAAAAACCCAGATGGCAGTAGAGCTAAAGAAATTAAATTAGTTATCCCAAATGTTAAATATTCTCTTACCTGGGAAAAGCTTAAAGGTGGTATTCCTAGATTTACCTGGGGTAAATATCGAGTTACAGCATATTTAACTAATGGAAGACAAATGGTTGTTTATGGCGGCTCTTATGCAGAAGCAAAACAACAGTTAAATACTATGATGCTACTTTCAACGGCTGCTATTACTAATTACACTCAAGGCGAAGATACACAAACCGCTTTATGGAGACGCAAAGAGCCTACAATCGTTTACCCTGCATATGCCAAGTTAATAGAAGGTGATGTTAAACCCAACGGCGAACTGCGAAGTAAAAAGACAGAATCGCAACGTATTGTACTTTGGACAGATCGAAAACCTGTAGACTTACCGTCAAGTTTTTAACACTACAATTATAAATTCTTAACTACTGTCACAGACAAACGACTTTAGCACTACCTATAGAAAGTTTCGATACTGCAAATGGCTCAACACCTTTTGTACTATGGGTTTACACGGATGCAAAAAGTTTGTGCGATCGCTATAAAGGTAGTTGTAACCAATAATAATTTTTAGTTATTACTATGGCGGTCAAAGAAGATTTAACATTCGAGGAATTGAACACGGCTCTAGGCGTTGACGCTTTTTCTCTTTCTGGATCTGATATTGTAGTATCCGTTTCGGCAATTACGGGAGACACTTATACTGCATTAACCGATGAGGGAACGATCGAATTTCTCTACAAGTTACGCAGTGCTTGCACTACGGCACAAGATACAGCTAACGAAGGATTAACCGCAGGGGAACAGTTAGACTCATTCCCTGGTTTTTCTTATTCTCCACCTGCCGATGGCTATGTAACCGTTACGCAATCTCATACGGTACAGATTCCTTTAGATACTGCAACCGTTAAAGGTACAAACGTATAGGAGGTTAAGACATGGCAAGACGTAGAGGCGAACGAATACCCGTATATGTAAGTATGGGTGAACTTAAATATGGTTTTCAGACCAACCAAAAAATACATGATGCTTATAAAGATGCATTAGGACAAACTGGCTACGCTGGTGCGGTTGGTGTTTTTTTTGGTGCTAATAGTCCCAAACCATTTAGAGCGGCTAAAGAGTTTGGTAACGATCTTATTAGCAGTTATTGTTCCAGCAATAAAGTTAGTAGTCTTAAAAAAAATGGTTGGTCGGTCACTCGTAAGGGGTCGATTAGAGGTCTTAAACTTAGCGGCAAGACTAGAACCGTATATGTTCAAATGCCTGGAGGTTGGAATTATGCCTGGAATATTACGGCGGCTGAAGCAAAATTGTCTAGTACTCTAGGTTTTACTGTTGCTGACAGTGCAGACGATCTAGTATGGGGCGTTAATTCTCCTAAACCGCCTAGAGCTTATAAAAAAGAAGCTGATGGTGTTGTTTCAACGTTTATCGCTCCCAAGCAGTCAGTGTTTGATAAAGCTTCCAATGAAGGATGGTCGATTACTAACAACACAGTAGGGGTAGTAGCAGAAAGTTAATGTCTGATATTCTCTACCTTCCTGGCGATCCAGGTTTTAATGAAACGCTACTAACACCACGTCCAGATTGGCGACACGTAGCCGCTAAGGATGGTGATACATATGCGTTTGTCTTTGAACCTGGATCGGGTATTGCTAGACCTGTTACCCAAACAGAACTAGACGAATACTTAGAAGGTGGGGAATATGACGAGCGGTTAGACGAGATAGAAGCTGATGACCTGGCGTAATTTGGCGGCGGTAGTTACTACTAAGCAGTGGCAATATACCCAACCTGTTACGGGTAACGTCATTCGGATACGACATTTAATCAATGGTGGTATTGGTAACGCACCCTATGGCTTTAAGGGTGCGATCGCTTTAGCTTACAACTACGGTAATTTAATCGAACTCAGTCAATATCGTTCGATTTATCCTTCTACTCAAACCTTTATTTATAGCTTTGACAATTTTTTTAGCAATCGCGAGGCAAGGATAGCTATTCGAGGACAGCGAAAGTATTATTCTGCTCCCAACTGGATTGTTTATGTTGATAGTTGGATGTCTACAGAGCGACCAAAACTAGAAGATATCGATCTAAAACTAAGTGCTATATCGTCAAATATTGCTTTAATTGCCAGCAATTTAGACGTAGATCCCCATGAATTAAAAAATGCTTACATCATAAGGATTAATATTGGCGGTGGCGATTATACCGATATTAACGGCGATCGCTGGATAGGACGAGAATTGCCTATTTACGAAGGTAATTATAGAACTCACAATCCAATTGCCGATCCCGATTCATATTTATTTGAATCGAGTTTAAATGCTTTAGAAGCTGGCTATATAGACTCTAATGCTCCCGACGGAAGGTATCAAATAAGTTTTTATGCTCAAGAATGGTATCGAAACGATCCTACTACTCGGTTTATTGACATATATATCAATGAAGTTTTAGTAGAAGAAGGATTGAATATTTGGACAGAAGCAGGGGGGCAATATAAACCATTAATCAAAACTTATACGGTAGAGATTGAAGGTGGTTTGAGAGTAAGAGCGGTAGGACAAAACGACAAACCAATAATTATTTGTGCTTTAGCAATAATTCAAATAGCTTAAAAATAGACGATGTTTAATTATGCTTTTACCTAGTGGATTTAATGTAGAGAAGCGAACGCCTATCTATGATGGCTCGCATTTTACCTGGGGTGAAGCTACTAAAAATTTATCCCGTCCCATAGAAGACTTAGTGATTGACGGCAAGTTTATTCAAAGTACATATGACATTGAAGCTTCAATTATTAGAACGGCAAAAAGTTTAGACGCGATCAGAAGTTTGCTTGGCAACCGTCCGATACATATCAATTCCTGGTATCGTCCCGTTAAAGTTAATGTTGCTGTTGGCGGTAGTAAATATTCACGTCATCAATATGGTGATGCTGTAGATATACGTTCTAATTACTATTCTCCACAACAAATATATAAAGTCTTACATTCGGTTCATATTGGCGGTATAGGTCGTTATTACAACTTTATTCACATTGACTGGAGAGGTAGTAAAGCGAGGTGGTACGCATGAAATTTTATAGCGAACTCGGATATAGCCCGATGGGGTTTTTATTAGGTATTTCATTAATTATTCTCTCTAGCGGTGCGACTTATTCTATGGTGCGGTCTAGAGAAGTAGAACTTAAAGGTGCTGGAATATCTTTACAGGTAGTAAACAGACTTAAAGAAGTACAGGAAACTAACCAGGAACTAGAAGAGACGATCGACCAAATCAAGCAAACAAGACAGATTAGCAGTATGACGATCGATCGCTTGGATAACACTATCAAACGCAACCAGGAAAAGCTAGAGTCTACCAGTCAAGATATATCCGAGACAATCGATGAATTGACTAATGAACAATCAAAAGGAATGTCAGAGGCACAATGAAATATATCGCGTGTACCGTCGCTTACATCATCGTCCCTGGGATTTTAAATATTGCCCTGATTATGATGCTTACGTATTTATGGGTAACTCTTTTGTTTACCGCATTCAGACAATTGAACCAATAGAAATTGTTTACCAGTCTAAAAACCGTAAAACTGATATTTGGCTAGACGGTAATAGGTTAGTTAAGCCAACAAGGGTAGAAATAGTACATTAATTACATCCATAACCACAGTTTTGACACCATTCTAAATAACCAGTTCCCTGGCAGTCTTCACAAATTTGTATTTCACTATCCCAGAATGGATCGTCATCCTTGATATATCCTTCATTGCAGTCAATGACTTGGCATTGTTGCCAAACTAAATAATAACCACACTTAGGACATTCTGTTTCTGATTTTTGTACGTCATCTATCATTGTTATTTTTGGTAGTAATCATTAGTTATTAAGGATTAAATAAAGCTATTTTTCCAAGTAATAAATAGTTTTACCTATTTGTACTCGCTCAAATTCATGTAGCTTTCGTTCCTCATATTTCTTAGTACCTGGAATTTTAACCATTATGTGAGGTTTGATTATTTTTCCCACTTCAAAACAAACATTATCTTTATCAAAAACAAATTCTATTTTGCTCTTAAAAGCTTCAGTTAGCGTAATACTCTTATGCGGCAATAACGGATCATTTAAACCGCTTAGTGAGGCAAAGTTAGGCAAATGGTTAGGCAAACGGTTAGGCTGCAACCCAGAGGGGGGGGGGCGGTGAGGCAAAGTTAGGCAAATTGCCTAACTCACTATCAGATGAATTTTCGCTAGTTTGTTGAGAATTTTCACTTTCTTGTTGCGAAAGCAAATTTTTAATATATTCTTGAACTTCTAAAGCTTGAAATCTCGTTAACTTTTTAAGATAAAGTTTGATAAATTCGATCTCAGAGTAATATAATGTATTTGCCTCACTTTGCCTAACCGTCATATTTTCCAATGCTTTCAGCCTAACCGTTTGCCTAACCGATCTAATTAAGCGAATACCCATAATAACCGCTTTATTTTTAATATCTCCTGTAGTACTTGTTTTCTTGTCAATCTGAGGAAAAATATCTTTTAACTTGCTATAAAGCAATCGACTAGCTTTAACATAGTCATCACCTTTTCTAATAGGCGGTTGCCAATAATTCTTACCGTCTTGACGTTCTAAAATGTCATTATCCATGTACCATTGCTTTAACTGTTCCCAGATATCCTGTACATAAACTTGCCCGTTTGGATCGGGAACTAGCCCGATATCTTCTACAAATTCCCACAGGTGATTAGATTGCTTTTTTATAGTTTCTAAAGCATCTTCAGTGCAACTGTAATCTATTCCTTCAGTTACTAAAGATTTCAAAGCAGCAAGTATGTAATTTAACAACGATGGTGCAATTTCATTATTCAAAAATTCTGGATCGTATCTAAACCTTGGATCGGCTTCTAACTGGTTTAATTCTGGTTTAGCATCCTTACAGTAGGTCTTATTAAAGCTAAGAACCGCGTAACGTCTCTTAATAGCTTCCAAACCAGCGTTAATTAATGGTGCTTCATTGACGTTAAAGAGAAAAACGCTATTTACTTCGACTTCATAAGCTGGTAAATTTTTCTCTTCGATTACAATCTCTTCACTGGTTACGGCTTGTTTGAGAATTTGTAAATTATCTAGAGAGACATAACTACTATTTTCGCTAGCCCAACAGATACGAGAGGTAGCTAACCTGGCTACGTTGAATTTTCTACCCTTGTCATATTCCTGAAAGTCAGACAGGCTAATTTGTGTCATGCTATCGCGTAAAATAGCCGCTACAGATTGCCATAAGCTATCTTTACCATTGCTACCAGTTCCTTGTAGCAGTAAAGCTTTAATGTCTCCTGAATAATACTTTCTAACCGTTTTGAGATCTAAAGACGCGGCAATAATTTTTAGAAAAATATCTCGCTGCGGTTTATCTAAAGCAGCTAACAAGCGATCGCACATTGTTGGATCGGCATCTTGGTTATATTCAACATCCGAGCAGTAAGTAAAATATCTTTTTGGATCGTGTGGTTTTAGCTCGATATGGGGAACTTTACCCAACCAATTAATTACTACTACCCCATTCTTACAGTTAATCCCAGGAGGGTTGATTTTACTCGGATCGACGGCATTAATAACCATTGCCCATTTATAAATCTCTTCTACTTTGCTAGTAGTAGCTAACCCGTACCGATAACCGCCGCCGCGTTTGGGTAATGGAGTACTCTGACACCATAAAGCGATCCTTTTCTTTTCTTCAAATTCCGATACTCGCTCGTAATGGCTACCATTCCACTTATATAAATGTTGGTTTATCGAAATATAGCTACGTTCCCCATACAATGCGGCGTAAGCTTTCTGAGTAAAGTTATCTTCCGTTTCTTCAATCCTGGGAGCTTCAGTTTTATCTAGCTCTAATGGTTCGTAAGTTATTGCCGCAATAATTTGCTCGGCGGTAGCTTTATCTCGAACGATCCAGTCGTAAATATCTAGCCCATTATTTTTGGGTAATTTTTGCCAGAAAAAATCGCTCGGTGGAGCAAACAACCAAGCGATCGGCACATTGTAAGAGACTAAGAAATCGCTAACTTTAGTCATTTTATTTATACCTGGGATATCGCGATCGGGGCATAATACTACTCTTTTAGCTCCCTCAAGATCCTTAACGTGTTCCTCTCTAAATTTTCCAGGTCTAATTGTTGTAGCTGGCAATCCTAGCTCCCAAAGTTTATTTACTGCCTTTTCACCTTCTACTAAGAAAATATATTGTTCCTTCCGAGCGATCGCGTCTCTAACATCTTGGTAACGATAAATTGGCACGTCTGAGGGATTGCAGTTATTTAAATGTTCGTGCCAGCAATTGCCGTCATAGTGTTCCTGTTTAAAATCTTTCTTGCCGTTCCCGTCGTCAATCCTGGTTATTTTGATTAGCTCGTTACCTTGGCGATCTGGGTAATGGTAAACAATCGTTCCTTTGGGATTAATTACTTTTTTCTCGGTTATGGGAGCTAAATAATAATGTCCGTTGTCATCTTGTTGGCTTGTCTGTTCCCAATTTTCTGCTATGGTTGCCGTTCCCTCGGTAACTCTCGGGCATACCGATAATTCACCTAACCTGTAGCACCAGTCAGGTTTACCACAATGTACACAGGGATTAGTTTTTGAGACTCTATCGAATTTACCGTCATTATTGCTGTAAAATTGATTCATGTTAGTGCGACAAATGAATAACATCTTCAAAAGGCAGTCCCCAAAACTGTCTTTTGTGCGTTTTGGGACATTATCCATTATTTGTGTTACCAACGTTTACCGATACAGTATTTATACCGATCGCTTAATGTGAAATATTTAGCGATCGCTGTTCCTAAAAGTAAGTAACTACCAAGTAAATACTTTTTGTAGTTGCGATCGCCAAGAATCTATTATTTTGAGTCTAAATTAACAGTCATATAAGTAAGTAGTAAGTAAAAAAGGTCTTTCTCCTACGGATTAAAGGCTAAAGATACTGACTTCACGTTGATAGGCAAAATTCATCCCGTTTATCACAAGAAGCGTCTACAATATTTTACCAAACCAGAAAATCCCGATCCAATTCTTGCTAAAAAAATGCAGGAATTGATTGGCGGTCCTTTTGGCGAAATGACTGTAATGATGCAATATTTCTTTCAAGGTTGGAACTGTCGAGGTCCCGCAAAATACAAAGATATGATGCTCGATATTGCCACCGAAGAAATCGGACATATCGAGATGCTAGCAACTACCATTGCTCATCTTTTAGATAATGCGCCCATAGAACAACAGGAACAAGCTGTCAAAGACCCCATCATGGAAGGTGTTATGGGCGGCATGAAAGCCGAAGATGTAATTATGGCTAGCATGAACCCCCAACACGCTACCGTTACTGGCGGTGGTGCGCTACCAGCAGACAGTATGGGCTATCCCTGGAACGGTCGCTATGTAATCGCTTCTGGTAACTTAATGGCTGATTTTTATTCTAACGTTCAGGCAGAAGCTCAGGGTCGTTTACAGGCAGTAAGAATGTACGAAATGGCTAAAGATCCAGGAGTTAAAGATACTTTAGCTTATATGATTGCTCGCGACACCATGCACCAAAACCAGTGGGTAGCAGCAATTGAAGAACTTAAAGCCGACGGCTTAGAAAGTCTACCCATTCCTAGTTCTTTCCCCCAAGAACAAGAAAAACAACACGCCTCTTATCAATTCTGGAATCTATCTGAAGGAACCGAGAGTAAAGAAGGACGTTGGGCAAAAGGAACTGCTCCCGATGGTAAAGGAGAATTTGAATATCTCGAAAATCCTGAAGGGGAGTCAGAAATGCCAGATCCTCCAGCCCCCGATCCTCGATTCCACAGTACGGGGAAACAGTAAAAAATCTGTTAATTATTAGCTCTTAGCTATGAGCTTGACAGCTTACAAGTTAATAGCGAGAGCGACAACACAAATCGGGATAAAAATCTCTCGACAATTTTACTCGCTCGAATAGTTCAACATCCAGACACACAATAGAGGTATAAATTATGCAACGTAACTGTGCGTTAGCTTTAGGCATTATTTTTCTACTTTTGGGCATAACTGGGTTTATCCCTGGCTTAGTCGCATTGCCACCCGAAAGCTTAGACGCTGGTGGTATTTCTTTAAATGCGGATAGCTTTTATGCCAAAGGCTTTGGCTATTTGTTCGCTGCATTTCCGATTAATTTGATGCATAATATCGTTCATCTTTTAGTTGGAGCGTTAGGTATTGCAGCAGCGACTACAGGAAACGCCAAACTTTATAATCGCGGCTTTGCGATCGCCTATATTGGAATTGCCCTTATGGGTCTAATTCCCCTAACTAAAACTACTTTTGGCATTATGCCCATCTTTGGTAACAATGTTTGGTTTAATGCTTTATCGGGTGTAATTGCTGGTTACTATGGCTTCTTAGGTAGAGAAACCACAACTACAGAACTTAATGCTTAATTAAATAAGGCGATCGCTTTACCAGATCTTTATCTCTAAAGAGCGATCGCCACTTAATTTGCAAATTACAGGTTATTCTGCGTCAACGACAAAAATGTCTCGGCTCGTCGGTTAATATTAATACTCAGCCTTCAGAGCGCAATGATAATCAAACTCCAGCAAGCAAAAATAATAAAGCGAAATTGCTACACAGATTTTATAGTTCATCTAATATTTTGCCAAACAAGAAAAATTATTACATCTTGCTGACAATGTTTTGAATAATTCGTACGCCAGTTATTGCCTGCCAGCTAAATAACCCTAAAACGCCAATATTTATAGCAAAATGAACATTTCGCGCCCACATACTACCTTTTTGCATCAACGGTGAGAGGGAAGCGGAAGTAACAACTAAGCTGACTATAATTAGTCCGATAATTAAGTGTGAGCCAAAAAAGATCTTGCCATTATTAAGATAAGTAACAGCCATTGCCACAAAAGCACCGATTGTGATGAGTGCTAACAGTATCGAGCCGATTTGATAGTGCCTGATGTTATAACGATCTTTAATTAGTTTTTTTTTGGTTTCACCCTCTACGCTTCTAATTTGTCGAATTTTTAAACCTAAATATAAAGCATAAATTGTCATTGCTAGTAACACCCACATTAAAACGGGATGAATAAATTGCGACCAAACTTTAATTGATTCGGGAATTGCTATATTCATAATCTGTAAGTGATAAATTGCTTTAACTAAAAAAAGGATTAAAGCCAAGCTGATGCCTCAGCAGCTATTCCTCTAGATAGAAGCGTCTCAACAAGAGTATTAAAGACAATTAGAAATAACGAGACTATTAGCATAGGAGAAGAAAGATTATCAGTCAACTTTTCCCCCAAACAGCCCCAACTCAAAATTTGTCACTGACGCAAATTATTCAAAAGACCAAAGAAATTGCCGATTTTGCAGCAGCCAATGCGGATAAGCTAGATAAACAAGCTATCTTTCCCGTCGAAGAATTTCAGCATTTTGCAGTAACAGGTTTGTTGACTGCTCCTTTGAGCCGTCATTGGAGTGGGCTGGGGTTGGGTTTTGAAACGGGTCACACTGAGAAGTTATTACTGCTTCTCAAAGAAATTGGTCGTGGAAACCTGGTTGTAGGGCGTATTTATGAAGGTCACGTCAATGCTTTACAGCTAATCCAAACTTTTGGTACACCAGAACAGATAGAGTCCTATGCTGCCGATGCCAAACAACACAAAATATTCGGTGTTTGGAATGCCGAAGCCGAAGACGGAGTAAAGATTATTCCTTTAGATAACAGAAAGTATCGATTAGAAGGTAGTAAAACTTTTTGTACGGGCTGTGGTTATGTCGAGCGTCCATTTGTCAACGGTAAATTGCCCGATGGCGGATGGCAAATGTGTATTGTGGCGATGGAGAAAGCTAAAACAGTAGTAGATTCAGACTGGTGGCAACCATCGGGAATGCGGGCTACTGTTAGCTACAAAGTTGACTTTACCGGCGTAGAAATAGAACAGCAATCTTTAATCGGTCAACCTGGAGACTATTTTCGTCAACCTTGGTTGAGCGGTGGCGTAATTCGCTTTGCTGCGGTACAGCTTGGCGGTGCAGAAGCTTTATTTGATGCTACTCGCCAATATTTACAAAAGCTCGATCGCTGCGATCATCCTCACCAACAAGAACGTTTGGGTAAAATGGCGATCGCTATTGAAAGCGGTAAGCTCTGGCTTCAGAGGGCAGCGCGGTTAGTCGATAACTATGCCCCTGTATTTGGCGGATATCCCCAGGATAACCACGAACAAGCTACAAAACTAGTAGCTTATGCCAATATGGTGCGAACGGCGATCGAACAAATTTGTCTGGATACAATTCAGTTAAGTCAACGCTCGATTGGAACTTTAGGGTTACTCCCTCCCGAACCAATGGAGCGTCTGATTAGAGACTTGAGCTTGTATCTGCGACAACCCGCTTTTGATACGGCTATTACTAATGTCGGACAATATGTGCTTTCTAAAACTGACCTCGCTAGAGAGCTTTGGGAGTTGTGAAGGCGATTTGTCAAATTGATAAATTAAGCAAACAAGCAAGACAAACTATATATTTTCAATCCTGCTGTCTATTTCTTTCCTAATATGACTGCTATAGTTAATCGCTCTCTGTTTGACGAGCCAGAATCTCTACCCTTGTTGAGTATACAAACACTAGTCAATCTTGATTCATCTGGTTGTGTCTTAATTGTCGCTCCCCATCCCGATGATGAAGCTCTTGGCTGTGGAGGAGCGATCGCTTTACTGCGTCAATTGGATCTATCCGTAAATGTATTAGTTGTTAGCGATGGCACCAAATCCCATCCTAACTCCCAAACCTATCCTCCTCCAGCTTTGAAAAAACTTAGGGAACGGGAAAGTTTGGCGGCGCTAAAAATTTTAGGAGTAGAATCCAAAGCGGTTACTTTTTGGGGGCTGCCCGATGGTGCGGTAAATACTTATAAAGCATCTCAAGAGGCGATCGCACATTGTTATAATTTTCTGACTGCTTTAGCCCCATCAATGATTTTCTTGCCTTGGCGTAAAGATCCTCATGCCGACCATCGTGCCAGCTGGCAAATATTTACAACAGCGAGTCAAAGATTACCTAAACCGCCACAACTAATTGAATATCCCATCTGGGATTGGGATAGACAGCAAAGAGGCAGTTTTACCGAGTCGCTAAAGGCTTGGCGTTTGGATATTAGTAGCGTCCTGGAATTAAAACTACGGGCGATCGCTCAATATCGCTCTCAAATCAGCGATTTGATTGATGACGATCCTCAAGGGTTTCGACTCACACCTCAGATACTGCAAAATTTTACTCGACCCTGGGAAATATATTTACAAAGTCAATGAATAAGCCGAAAAATTCTTTACCGCCAAGTTATTTTGAACAAATGTATCGCAAAAATTCCGATCCCTGGGATTTTGAAACTAGCGATTACGAAGCCCAAAAATATCAAACCACGATTAAAGCTTTACCCAAAACTCATTACCATAATGCCTTAGAAATAGGAGGCTCGATTGGGGTACTTACTGCTTTACTGGCACCATACTGTGACTCGTTACTTTCGATAGACGTTTCCCAAACCGCACAACAACAAGCGATCGCTCGGTGTAAAGATTTATCTCAGGTACGCTTTGAGATTGCCCAAGTACCTCAAGTTTATCCCGATGAAATGTTCGATCTAACTCTGCTATCAGAGGTAGGCTACTATCTAAACTGGGACGATCTAAAAAAAACCCAACGATTGATTATCGAACATCTCCATGTAGGAGGACATCTGCTGCTAGTTCACTGGACGCTGTTTGCTAAAGATTATCCTCTTACAGGTGATGAAGTTCACAATTTTTTTGGGCAGCTTACTGGCACCCATTTAAAACATTTACATGGACTGCGGCGAGAGCAATATCGGCTTGATTTGTTCGAGCGCGTTTAAAGATAAAGATTCAAACTGCTTTAATGGCGAATGGCTACTAAAACCAGAAGCTATAGTGCGTAAGTCGGCAATTGCTTTTTGAATCGTTACTTTTTGCCAGTTGCGCTCTAGCTCGTCATTGTCTTGCTGATAAAGCCCAATTTGCTCCACTAACAAACCGAAAGTTGGCGATCGCCAGATCGATTCTTCTAATAAATTGCTAGCTATGTCTAGTTTTGGAGCGATAATTAAAAGCTCTACCGAAGAAGTTTTGCCTTCTCGAACCTTTTGCCACAGACAGCGTAGCTGACGACGCAGACAAAAACGTGCTTGAAGCAATTCGGCAGATTCAACTAACATCGGTTGGTGTTTGTAAGCCATCATTTTCAATTGAGACAGTCGATCTGCAAGTCCAGCTTTAGCTTTTCCTATAACTCTGGCACTAGTAGCTACTCTTACTTTGGGACTATGGCGAAAATGAGCATCAACACGCTTTAAAGCTTTATATAAAGCGACATCTTCTGAAGAACGCCAGGGCGGTAATCCTCCTACCTTGGCATACATTCGAGCGGTTACAGCCAAACTCGCACCAAAATGCTGATGATGTCGTGGCAAGCATTCGTAAGAATCTGGATCTAAAATAGTTTCAAGTTGCGCGACTAAGTATTGATAGCCAACATAACGCAAAAAATACAGCCTCGTAGCTCGCTCTAAAGCTAATCTTTCTTTACGCTCCGTAATAATGCGACCGCCTACAGCATCAATTCCACTGTTGATTTCTTGCATAATTGCGGCGATCCAAGTAGAAGAAACGCGCGTATCTCCATCGGTAGAGGCAATAATACCTGTGTCGCGTCCGATAAACTTCAATCGTCTGTAGGCTTCATCCATCAAAAGCTTTCGTACCCAACCGATATGTGCGCGATCGCTATTTAAAGTCATCTCAACGATATGAAGGACTAAATCGGGATGAGTTTGAGCAAAGTTTCTAGCAATTTCTGTTGAATTATCCGAACAGTTGTTAGCCAAAACAATAATTTCGTAACAGTTTTTATTTAAAGGTTTAGCCTGAAAATCGATTTGATTTGTTAATGCTAATAGCGTTGCTTCAAGACTTTTTGCTTCATCGCGCACGGGGACAATTACGCAAGCTTGGCAGCTTACAAGTGGTAGTTGGCTGACTAACGGTTTTAGATTGGCATCATAATCCATTCGCTCCGTTTTTAGCACGGGAAAAACTTCCGAAACGGTTTTTAACATTTAATTATTTAAAAATGTAAATGTGTAGTAAAGTATTTACATTTTTACTAATTTAAATACTGACTTTCTTCTTTACAAAGATAGAATTCAAAAAATAAACTTTGTTAAAATACTATGCAAATAAGTAGATGTTTTTTGTCTTTTTGGTGTTTAAATAGGAGGAATAAATACAAAACTTAAAAGACGATTGCATTTTTGCTACTATCAACCGCTAATTATTTTTGAATTATTTTTGGTAATAGCTAAAAATTTAATTGCCGTTACTGATTTGTATTAAATTGTGTCGCGACCCTGCTGCGTTTTTGGAGCAGTAGTTCTCTTCTTTTTGATAAAGTTCTTACTAAAGAAAGATTTGCTATTGACTTTAGTTTTGCTTTAATGAAATCAAGAATTTGTTTGATTATCTGTAAATAGTAAATTTAAACTCCCTTTTTTACTAAAAATAAAAGTTTAGCAGTCTAATATACTAAACACCAAAACTTTGATGACTTCAATAAGTTTGATGAAATTGGTGTTTAAAAAAAGTCGGCTCAAATTGAGTTGCAATTGCCAATTTTTTCAAAATTAAAACATTATAAATATTTAAATAAAATTGCTCGATAGATAATTTAGCACTTAGTAAAATAGAGGTATTAACTATGCAACGCAAATGTGCGCTAGGCTTGGGGATTTTCTTCCTAATTATTGGAGTTGCAGGATTTTTTCCCAATCTTCTAACCTTACCAACAGAAAAATACGATACTTATTATGTTTATCGTGCTGGTGATATTTACTCTCAAGGATTTGGCTTTCTCTTTGGCTTATTTCCCACCAATCTACTTCATAACCTAATCCATATAACTGTGGGCTTATTCGGCATTGCTGCTGCTGCAACAGGAGATGGAGCGAGATTTTACAATCGCAGTTTTGCTATTAGCTACGCTTTAATAGCGATTATGGGTTTGTTGCCAATAACTCAAAGTTTTTTTGGTACGATGCCAATTTTTGGTAACAATGTCTGGTTGAATGCCCTATCAAGCGCGATCGCTGGGTACTTTGGTTTTGTTTCTAAGTGGGTTATACCTAATTACTAAATGTGAGTTCGATAAATACGAAATTTTAAAAACTGAAAACTCAGAAAGTAAAGACAATTATTCCTAAATATTAGAGATTGTCTGGCTTCTGGTTCTTCTGTACCGTGAAGCTGAAAGCCTACGCAATAAAAGAGGAGCGACTCGGTGACAGAAATATCAAACGAAATTATGAATGGTGATGGCGAGCAAAAATACGAAAACAGCGAACCATTACTCGTCGGTACAAATACTACCTTAGATTATGATGCATCTGAAAATAACAACCTGACTTATGATACAGAAACCCAACCTCTAGCAGTAGGTACAAATTTAACAATCGACATTACTTACGCTGAAGCTCAATTATTAGAAGAGCAGTTAGGAATTAACCTCGATGGTTCTGATAATTATCTCGGCTCTAACATTACAGTTATTGATGGCGATCGCGACTGGCTTGAGAGGATAGATAATAATCCCCTTTATAGCGGAGAGATGTCTTCACCCACCGCCGAAAGAGCCGATGACAACTATAGCTGGGATTTGGAAGGAGCCGTTACAAGTCCTGCCAATGGCAACAATGAAGAGGAATTGGCAACTGGAGTCAACTTTACGAGCGATAGCAACGAACCTCTACTTGTCGGTACGAACATTACCTTTGTCATCGAAGAAGATATTAATGGCAACGGCGAAACTTCTACTGAAGAAAGCCTATCCGAGCGAGACGGAGCAACGCCTTTTGCGCTCGGTACAAATTTGCTGCTAGAGTTGCCCGATGATGACGGACAGCAAGACAATTATCTCGGTACAAACTTATCTACTATCGGTGACGAAAGTGAGACTCAAACCACTGCAATGGAAGGAGATTCTCTTGGAAGCGGTATGATGCCTACTGAAGAAGGCAACTCTACGTTCAGCGATAATGATGATTACGCTTGGGACTTCAACGGGCAATTCGATCGCTTTACCACCGATAATAGCGGAGGTATGGGTGAGGATATCGATCCCGATGCTTTATTTGCAGCATCTCCCTGGGGTGCTTTAGAAGAAACAGGAGCAGTTGATGGTTTCGAGGATGTCTTTCCTAATGCTGCTGGCGAGATTGAAAACAATCTTTTTGCTAGCGGCTTTGGCGGTGGAGAGATTTAGCGTCAACTTTTATATATTTGTGTGGGGACGTTCCAAAAAACGTCTTTACATTTAGAGCAGTTGCTTTAGGTAGAAGGTTATTTGCTCTATTCGTTAGTCGCATCTCTAGATTGAGATTTTGATTCGCCAAAAACTAATACTTGTAGTATCGAACCCAAAAACCAGAATGCACCAGCAACCAAAATAATTAAAAACAAAGGTGCAAAGCCAGCAAATGGAGCTAGCACCAACATTAACAATAGTCCAAAAGCAATAATTCTCAACCAGAAAGTATTCATTTTTTATTATTTGCAGTTTAATCTTATTTATTCAAAGTAGCAGTGATAATTATTAAGTTTGCATTTCTGGCGAGTGAATTTATTATCTTTCTAAAGATAGATTTAACCGCTTCGCAGTAGCTCTTAGCTTACGGCTTAAAGCTTTTTTAAATTAATTCCTCTGCCCTTTTCCTGAAACTCTACAACAGTTTTTTCTGATAATTCGTGAACCGTCATTTGCTGTAAAATCGAAAGAGGGATGGTAAGATGGTGCGCTCCTGCTCTCAAAGTAGCGGCAGCTTCTTCAGAAGATTTAAGACTGGCGGCGAGAATTTTGGTATTGCTACCTTCTAAAATCTCTGACATTTCTCTAACCAACGCCAAACCGTCTCCTAAAAATCTTGTCGCTCGGTTTACGTAAGCGATCGCATATTTTGCCCCTGCTTCTGCTGCAATTGCTGTTTGTGCAGCACTGTAGATAGCCGTCACCGCACAGGGAATGTCTGAGGATAAATAAGCTGTTACTTGAAAGCCCAAAGCTGTTGCAGGGATTTTAAGTACCGTCTTCTCGCCAATTATTTCTCTAGCCTTTGTACCTTCTATCACCATGCCGTCAAAGTCAGTAGCGCAGAGTTGGTAATATAGTTCTCCAGGACAAATTGCAGCTAACTGCTTGAGAGTAGCTTCGGGGGTTAAATCGCTTTTTGCCAGTAAAGTTGGATTGGTGGTAATGCCTTTTATCCAACCCAAGCTAACGGCTATTTTTGCTTCTTCTACAATTGCCGAATCGAGATAAATCATATTGCTGTTAGTTAAAATGGCTTGCCACAAATTTTAGTTTAAATTGCGCTGCAAAAACTAAGGGCGATCGGAGAACGAGCGAAACGTGTAATACTAATTTATTGTGGGAATTTCCCGATCTGTTGCTAAACCAGCAGCAAGCACGTAAGCGGACAAAGTTTTAAATAATGAGTAAACAGCGAGTTTTATCTGGAATTCAGTCTACTGGTAAGTTACATTTGGGTAATTATTTAGGTGCGATCGCCAATTGGGTAGAAATTCAACACCACTACGAAAACTTTTTCTTTTTTGCCGACCTACACGCTATTACCGTTCCCCACGATCCTAAAGTTCTGGCAGCTAATACCTACAACATGGCTGCGATCTATTTAGCTTGCGGTATAGATCTAGATTGCTCGACAATTTTTGTGCAGTCTCACGTTAGCGCACACAGCGAACTTACCTGGTTGCTCAACTGCGTTACGCCCTTAAACTGGTTGGAGAGAATGATTCAATTTAAGGAAAAAGCTCTCAAACAAGGAGAAAATGTGGGAGTAGGCTTGTTAGATTATCCTGTCTTGATGGCAGCAGATATTTTACTCTACGATGCCGATAAAGTACCAGTAGGAGAAGACCAAAAACAGCATTTAGAATTGACCAGAGATATTGCAGGTAGAATCAACGATAAATTTGGCAAGAAAAAAGAACCGATTTTAAAAGTGCCAGATCCTTTAATTCGTTCTGAAGGTGCGAGGGTAATGAGTTTGGCAGACGGTACGAAAAAAATGTCTAAATCCGATCCTTCAGAATTAAGCCGTATTGAAATTCTCGATCCTCCCGATGTTATTAAAAGAAAAATTAAAAAATGTAAAACCGATCCCATAAAAGGATTGACCTTTGACGATCCAGAACGCCCAGAATGTCACAATTTACTTAGCCTGTATCAGCTTTTATCGGGAAAAACCAAAGCCGAAGTAGCTGCCGAATGCCAGGATATGGGATGGGGGCAGTTTAAGCCATTGCTTGCCGAAACTACAATTGAAGCTTTGCGACCCATACAAGAAAAGTATGGTGAAATTATGGATAATAAAGATTATCTAGACTCTGTATTGCGGGATGGTGCGGCTAAAGCTGCTTCAGTTGCCAATCAAACTCTAGCTAGAGTCAAAGACGCTTTAGGTTATTTACCACCTTTGTAAAGTGCCATATTTACAGTAGATGGTGAGTGCATTAAAGAAGATAGAAACTCAATAATTAATAACTGATATAAAATTTCCTAAGAAAGTGCGATCGCAACTATTAGCCATCATTAGATTTAATACCGCAATAATTAAAAATTTAATTTATAACCAATCGATATGACCGAAAACTTTCGTCAAGCTGTTGCAGAAGGACAATTTTTAGTGACCGCTGAAGTCGCTCCCCCCAAAGGAGGCAATCCTGTCAGAATGCTAGAGGTAGCCAAACAACTTAAAGGCAGAGTTCATGCCGTTAACGTTACCGATGGTAGTCGTGCCGTACTGCGGATGTCTTCTGTAGCTGCTTCCACGATTTTATTACAGCACGGCATCGAACCTATTTGCCAGATAGCCTGTCGCGATCGCAACTGCATTGGCTTACAGGCAGACTTAATGGGTGCTTACGGTTTGGGCATACGCAATATTCTGGCTCTTACGGGCGATCCGATAAAGGCTGGAGATCATAAAAAGTCAAAATCCGTATTTGAACTAGAATCGGTTCGACTGCTTAAATTAATTGCCAAACTAAACAGCGGCGTAGATTTTAACGATAAAACTATGCCAGACGAACCTTTAAATTTGTTTCCTGGTGCGGCTGTCGATCCTCAGCTTAAAAGTTGGTCTGGTCTGCAAAAACGCTTTGAGAAAAAATTAGAAGCGGGAGCGCAATTTTTTCAGAGTCAGATGATTACTGATTTTGATAAGCTCGATAAGTTTATGAATCAAATTGCCTGTATCGACAACAAACCTATTCTGGCGGGCATATTTTTACTCAAATCAGCCAAAAATGCTCAGTTTATCAACAACTATGTTCCAGGGGTTAATATTCCAGATGCCACAATAGAACGCTTGGCAAATGCTAAAGAACCGCTCCAGGAAGGAATGAAAATTGCTGCCGAACAGGTTAAACTAGCTAAGACTCTCTGCGCGGGAGTTCACATGATGGCGGTCAAAAAAGAAGAATTGATTCCCGAAATTTTAGATTTGGCAGGAGTTGAGCCAGTTTGGAATTAATAAAGGCAAAAGGCAAAAGGCAAAAGGCAGAAAATTTGATTTAATTTATAGTCATTTCAAATAAAAACCGTAGGAAAATATGTACTGTTTTCTTCCTATTTCCTTATTACCCATTACCCATTACCCATTACCTCGAAACGATAATTTAAACCATAAGGAAATTAATTGGAACGACTATATCTGTCACTCCGTTTGGGAAACGATCGCTTTTATGGTGCCGCGATACATATTCATGCCGCAGGTAAAAGGGTATTCTCCAGGTTGAGTGGGAGTAAATTCTATTGGCGTAACGCGATCGATGGTTAGATCTCTAGCGATATGAAAATCTGGTAGTAAAACTTTTTCCAAACAGCTACTGCGATCGCGTCTTAAGAAGTTTAATCTTACCTTTCGCCCTGCTTCAACTTCTACTAAACTGGGTTCGTAACCGCCATCGACAACAATTTCTACTTCTTGTATTCCCTTCTGAGTAACGGCTTGAGAGGCTTTGGTCTTACTAAACATAAACCACCAAAGTTCCGCACCGATTAAACCCAAACCGCCTAAAGCAACGACGAGTTTTAAGCTTAAAGGCTGTTCTATTTTTTGAAAACTCGTTTGTTCTCCAGACGCAGCAGGCATTTCTACTTCAGGATTTTGAGCTAAAGCACTGTTGGTAATTAAAACCAAAAAAAATCCCAATCCTGCCAAACTGCTAACAATTTTATTCTTACTGTTCATAACATCAATCCATTCGGAAATTTGCGTGGGTTCATGAGCGCGATCGCTCATATTTATATCAATTCCAAAACAGAATGCTACATAATTGGGGATCGGGAATTAGGAATTAGGGATTAGGAACCTTTGCCCAGTCACCAATCCACATCCTTTTGTAGCAAACATTTAAGTATTTCATATTAAAAGCTGATAGCTAATAGCTCACAGCTTAAAGCTTAGAGCCTAGAGCTATTAAAATTCCGCAATCTTAGAGCATTAGTTACCACCGAAACCGAACTAAACGCCATTGCCGCACCAGCAATAATTGGGTTGAGTAGCCAGCCAAAAATGGGGAACAATATTCCTGCGGCGATGGGAATACCTAGAGTATTGTAAATAAAGGCAAAAAATAGATTCTGACGAATATTAGCCATTGTTGCCTTACTTAGTTCGATCGCGGTGACGATGCCCTCTAGTTCGCCAGAAATCAGGGTAATATCGGAAGCTGCGATCGCCACATCCGTTCCCGTACCGATGGCAATACCGACATCGGCTTGAGCTAAAGCAGGTGCGTCATTAATTCCGTCTCCCACCATCGCCACAATTTTGCCTTCCTGCTGTAGTTCTTTTATTTTTTCTGCTTTACTATCGGGGCGAACCTCGGCAAAGAAGCGTACAATGCCTACTTCACGGGCGATCGCTTCGGCGGTTTTTTGGTTGTCTCCCGTCAGCATCACTACTTCTAAATCCAACTTGCGTAAAGCTCTCACAGCTTCGGGTGAGGCTGGTTTAATCGCATCGGCAATCCCCATAATGCCTTCTATTTCCCCATCTACGGCAATTAAAACTACGGTTTTGCCTTCCGCTTCCCAAGTATTTTTTTGTGATTGTAAAGCCTCTATATTTATACCCAACTCCGACATCCAGCGTTGGGTACCGATTTGTATGGTGCGATCGGAAACTACACCTCTAACGCCACTACCCGCGATCGCGTCAAAGTCTTCTGCTTCAATTAATTCTACCTGCTGCGACTGAGCGTATCTTACTATCGCTTCAGCTAAAGGATGTTCGGAATTACGTTCTACTGCGGCTACCAATCGTAACAGCTTTAACTCCTGACTGTCGGTAATGCCTCTAACGGTGACGTAATTAGTTACTGTCGGTTGTCCTTGAGTAATGGTACCAGTTTTATCTAAAACTACCGTTTGAATTTTGTGTGCTACTTCTAAACTCTCTGCACCTTTGATTAAAATGCCGTTTTCTGCACCCTTACCAGTTCCGACCATTACTGAAGTGGGAGTAGCCAAACCCAAAGCACAGGGACAGGCAATGATTAACACGCCGACGGTAGTAATTAAAGCCAAAGAGACGTTACCCATAATTACGAACCACAATACAAAAGTAGCAATAGCGATCGCAATAACTGCGGGAACGAACCAACCCGTCACTTTATCTGCCAATCTTTGAATTGGTGCTTTCGATCCTTGGGCATCCTGTACCAGTTTGACAATTTGCGCCAAAACCGTATCCGTACCGACTCTGGTAGCTTTAAATTTAAAACTGCCAGTTTTATTAATCGTCGCGCCAATTACTTCATCTCCTGGCTGTTTTTTAACGGGTAAGCTTTCCCCCGTTACCATCGCTTCATCGATACTAGAAGAACCCTCAGTTATTTCACCATCGACGGGAATTTTTTCACCAGGACGAACGATAACAATGTCGTCAATTTGAACTTCGCGAACGGGAATTTCTATTTCTCGTCCCTTACGAATTACCCTGGCATCTTTAGCTTGTAAACCCATCAATTTGCGAATTGCTGCCGAGGTTTGTCCCCTGGCTCGATTCTCAAACCATTGCCCCAGTAAGATTAAAGTAATAACTACTGCCGCAGTTTCATAATATACTTCTGGCTGCAAACCCTGACTGACAAAAAAGCCAGGAAACAGAGTAGCCAAGAGAGAATAGAAATACGCCGCACTCGTACCCAAAGCAATCAGGGTATCCATCGTAGCAGCATGACGTTTAAAGGATTTCCAGGCACCACTAAAAAAACGATAACCACACCAAAACATTACGGGAGTAGTCAGAATTAGTTGCAGCCAGGGATTATGCCACCAGCTATGAATAAAGGGAATTTCTAACCCCGTCATCATTGGCAGAGAACCAACGACTAAAATAACGCTAATTACGCCACCAAAAATTATCTTCCGCAGCAAATCGCGAGATTCTGTCTGACGAGCCTTTTTTTCTGCGTCGTCTTCTCCCGTTACCATTTCCTGTTCTTGAAGAGAATAAGAAGAATAGCCTGCTTTTTCTACCGCTTCCTGAATTGCTTCTAAGTTAGTTTGTTGGGGATTATATTCGATCGCCGCACGTTCGGCACCGAAATTAACGTTACATTTCCTTACTCCTGGTACTGCCCGAATTGCTTCTTCAATATTGCTAGCGCAGGAAGCACAACTCATACCTTTCAATTTAAGGTTTAAGTTTTCTATATGTGTAGTTGAAGTCATAATCTTCTTATTCCTCTGTTTCCCTACCGATTTTTAATCCCGACTGCCACGTCTCAAGCTGGAGAATATCCAGCAGATGAGATCGCTTCTTTTACTGACGACTCGGAAGCCTCAGTATTTATCGTTACCTGTTTGGTTTCGGGATCGGCTTTTACCGAAGCTTTGGGATCTACCGTGAGAATTGCTTTGGTAATAGTTTCACCACAAGCACCGCACATCATATCGGGAACTTTTAGCTGTATATTCATAATTTTTAAATTTTTAAGTTTATTAATTTTAGTTTAAACTCTCAAGCTAACTAGAGAGTCAAGCCGTTTATTAGTTAGACAAAGTATTAAGTTTTGGGTTTCGCGCCTCAACCCAATCCATTGGCTACTATCAAATTGTTTTGTTGTTTACACTAATAGTCAATTACCCACCAAATTACTCGGCACAGAAAAGCGAAATTTGATTATGAGTATGCATTAGCAAAATTGCTTGTGGTAATAAATAGCTGTTTATAATGCCTACTATACATTCATTTATAAATTTTTTTTGGAGACTATCAAAGGAATTTGCTCTATGTAATTTCGTTGTGGCTTACATACAATTACAGGTTGGTCTATACTTGCCTTTTTAGCAAAATTCGGTGCTAAAATATTCCATTGTCTCTGTTTATAAGACCAATTATATAAAGCGGTCGAACTTTGTTTTTTTACTACTAATAGAGCATGAAAATAAGGTCTTCCCCAACCAAATGGACTACCGATTAGAGCTTTTGACCACATGGTCAAAGGAGACAAATCTAATAATGTAGTTATATTTTGATATCTTTGTTTACCTCCCGCAGAAAGCACCTGAATACAATATTTTGTGTTTGTCTTAGAATGGATGTTTATTGTTTGTTTAGTTTTTGCTACAACTAATGGAGGAATACTTAAGCTAAAAATAAGTAAAGCCGACATTGCCGCACATAAACTATAAGCAAAAAAACGAAAGTGTCTATCAAAAACAGTATAGCTACTGTTTAGTAAAGGTGATGTTAACAAGACAGTAAAGCTACAAAAAACAATTATGCTAATAGCAGACAGCAAATAAGCTAAATAAGCTGGTTGAAAACCTGCAAACATATCTCCGTAAAACAAATTAAGAAGATAGGCTGCAAGCAATCCATAAACAACAGATATTAAGTAATTGATTCCTCTTAAAACATCTTTATATAGATCGATAAATTCTGCTGATACTGAGCTATTGTGTCTATGGTTATTATTAATTTTAATAAACGCAACTTTGAGTAAAATAGCTAAGATAGCGGTTATGACATTAGCCCAAAATATTTCTTCATCTAATCCTGCAAAGCGATCGCTAAGATTGTTGGGATAGGGAATCTGAATTGTCTGAGCATAAAACCAAATAGCTATTATTATAAAAATTTTGATATATGTTGTTATAAGTTGTCTGGGTAGTAATAAAGTTATACAGGCAGATATTAAACCTGGAAATAGAAATATAACTATCATAAAAAACAATAACGATATTAGAGCCATTTTACTTTAAATAGAAGTATTTATTTCCTGTTTATATAGGAACAGTACTACTATAGTCAACAGCAGTCGCCATTCAATTCAGTATGGAAGATAAATCGACAATTAATTCAGACAAAATATCTTCACCAGATAAACTTTCAGGGTTGTTTAATACTTCTTTGACGCGATCGCGGCGATAAATCTCTACTTGTTTTTCGTCAGGATTAATCAACCAGCCTAGCTTGACTCCACAATCGATATACATAGAAACTACCGATTGTCAATTAGCCTGTCGTATTCTGCGTGAGTGCCGATCCAAAACCACAATATACCTTTTTCGACTTCCACACCTAATGCTCGATAACTTTGTCCTACTCTGACCGATCGTTATTTGCCAACCTTCTTAAAATGTAGCGATGGATGTGACGGATCGCTTTTTAGCAATTCGTAGCAACGATCTGCGGTTTGCTGCGCTACTTTAGTTAAAGAGTTGTAGCACTCCCAAAATCGGCGAGTGGTGTAGTGCATTAGATTGCTTTGTAGTGACCTGCTTCAAAATCAGAGATTGCTTCTCTAGCTAAAGCATCTAGCTTACCATTAGCAATGTTTTGTTCTAGCTGTTTGTCCCATTGCTGATGGTCTAGATTTAAAAACCATTCTTGTAGTATTTTAAACTTGTCAGGTGGAAGCTTGAGAATAGCAGCTTCAATTTGCTCTACAGTTAACATAACTTTTGACATACTTTACCTTTATAAAATGATATCAAAATAATTCAAACACTTTTTGAGTGTAAATGCGGGTTGATTTGTACCCGTTTTAGCTATTTTCTAAATCTGTATAATTTTGAACCTAAAAATTACGATCTTGGCTTAATTATTACGATCGCCATCGACGACCAACATGATAACAACTATCTATTTATGGTATCTTGCTTAAGACTAGGTAACGCAAAACGCGGAAGACGGAAATAGCATCTAGTAACTTTGAAATCGCTCTTTTAAACAACTTTTATGAAATACGACGTATATGGCTTGGGAAATGCTCTGCTAGATATTGAGTTTGAAGTTTCTCCAGAGGTTCTGCAAGACTTGGGTATAGATAAAGGCGTGATGACTTTGCTGGATGAGGAGAGTCAAAACAAAATTTTGAGTCATCTCCAAGAACATTCGACCAAACGCTCTTGTGGGGGTTCTGCGGCTAATACTTTAATTGCTGTCAGTCAGTTTGGCGGTAAGGCTTTTTACTCTTGTAAGGTTGCTAATGACGAACCAGGGCAATTTTATACTAAAGATCTCATAGATTGCGGCGTAGCGACAAATTTGGCAGATCGCGATCCAGAATCAGGGGTAACGGGTAAATGTTTGGTGTTTGTTACTCCCGATGCCGATCGCACCATGAATACGTTTTTGGGAATTTCTAGCACTTTTTCTAATGTAGAATTGGTTCCCGAAGCAATTAAAGATGCTAAATACACCTACATCGAAGGCTATCTCGTAAGTGGCGAAGCTAGCAAACAGGCAGCAATTAAAGCTAGAGAAATCGCCCATGAGGCAGGTAGTAAAGTAGCTTTTAGCCTCGCCGATTTAAATATGGTGAAATTTTTTAAGCAAGGATTGTTAGAAATTATTGGTTCTGGTGTGGATTTTCTGTTTGCCAATGAAAGTGAGGCTTTGCTGATGGCTGATACTGAAGATCTTGATGTAGCGATCGACTATCTTAAAACTCTGGCGAAAGGATTTGCGATTACTCGCGGTGCTAATGGCTCGATTATTTTTGACGGCGATAATTTAATTGAAATCGATCCAGTTTCCGTTAAGGCGATCGATACGGTGGGTGCTGGAGATATGTATGCAGGTGCTTTACTTTACGGTATTACTAACGATATGACCTTTGCTGAAGCAGGTAAGTTGGCTTCTTTGGCATCAGCAACACTAGTCACTAGTTTGGGTGCGCGTCTGCCAACGTCAGAAACTCGCGCTCTTTTGGAAAAACTTTGAAGTAATTTCAATAAATGAAACAAAGTTTTTTTAATTTGGCTATGGCTATAGGAACGATAACAGCCTTATCGCTTCCTAGTTTTTCTGTGGCTGCTGAATGGACGGAAATAAAAGATCGCGGACAAATTATAGTTGGAGTAAAAGATAATTTGCGTCCTTTGGGTTTTACAGATGCTAAAGGAAATTTAGCAGGATTAGAAATAGATATTGCTCGTAAATTAGCAGCAGAATTATTGGGTGACTCAGAAGCTATAGAGTTTGTACCCGTTAGTAATAAAGAAAGATTGCAGGTGGTGTTAGACGATAAGGTGGATTTAGCGATCGCCCGAATTTCTGTAACTACTTCTCGTTCTAGAATAGTAGAATTTAGTCCCTATTATTATTTAGACGGTACGGGTTTAGTTACTAAAGATGCAAACATTAAAAATATAGACAGCTTGAGTCGAGCGACTATTGCCGTCTTGGAAAACTCAGCTACTATTGCCGTTATTCGCAATCGACTTCCCAACGCTACTTTAATCGGCGTAGATTCTTATGCAGGAGCTTTAAAGCTATTAGAAACCCAACAAGCCGATGCGTTTGCAGGCGATCGCAGCGTGTTAACTGGTTGGATACAAGAATATCCCGAATATAAATTATTACCAGAAAGACTTTCAGGCGCACCTCTATCTATTGTGATGCCGAGAGGTTTGCAGTATCAAGAATTGCGAGATAAGGTCAATGACGCGATCGCTCGTTGGCAAGAATCTGGCTGGCTACAGGAGAGAATCGAATATTGGGGACTTTAAAAAAAGTAAAAAGTAGGAAGTAAAAAGTCAAAAGTCAAAATAATTTACATAATTTACCTCTTATATCAATCTAGAGAATACCTGAGATAGATAATTTCTCCGTGTCTTTGAGTCTCACTGTCCCCGCGTCAACCATCTGTATTAACTTAACTAAAAACTAAAACGATATTATATTTTCCCATTGCCTGTTCCCCGTTTCCTACTCCCTATTCTCTTTTTAAGTATATCGATTAATTTCTTCTTGTAGCCAGGAATCGACGGGTTTGCCATCTTTGCGCCGTAATTCTATTTCCTGCATGATAATTAAACCCGAATCTGGCGGTGCGGGTTTTTCGTGAAACAATATTTCATAATCATCGGGGTTTTCGTTGCGTTCTTTAAGCCAATCTCTTACTTTAGCAGTACAGAACCAAGACTCTCCACGCTCGAACATCCGACTTATTTGCATCGACAGGCTATAAAGATTTAGTCGCGGCATCGATCTTAGTATTTATAATTTTTGTCTTATTTTTGATTTTAGCGTTTGGGGGAAAGCGAGGGCGGTAAAAAAAATTAGTTATTTTGGCGACCGATACTATTATCGGTCGCATTGTTTGCATTATTGAAATGTAATTTTCCTGGTAATAGCTACTAATGAATGCAATGTGGTTTATTTAGCTACTCCAGGAATAGCAGAAGGATAAACACGATCGACAACTAACACTGGTCTATTAGTATATTCTGCTTCTATTTCTCGCTGTACGTCCAAGTCCCAGGTTAAATCGTAGTCTCTTTCTATATCGCTAACGACAAAAGAACGTAATTCTCCAGTAACTGCGACAGTTTCATTATCTTGTACGGCATCGACAGGATCGGTTACTAATACTAATAAATCATTAGCACCGAATAGTTCGTCTTCATCGAGAGAAAAAACATTATCGCCATAGATATCTTCTACTTCTCCAGTAACGGCGAGAGTTTGACCGTAATACTGGCTGGGATCGGAAGTTATTTCTCCTGGTTCTGGAGCGATCGCCAGTGATTGAGCGATAATAGCTGGTCTATCGGTGTATTCTACATATAGATCTGGGTCTAAATCCAGGTCGTAAGCCGACTCAATATCGGACACAATAAACTCAGTTACTTCTCCAGTTACCTGTACTTCTGTGTCATTATCTGTAGGCAATACAAATGGTTCGCCACTAGCGTTAACTACTACAATATCTTCTCCACCAAAAAATTCCTGGTCGGCTACGGTAAAAGTAGCTGGTTCGATTTGTTCTAAAGCATTACTTCTAATCGTAACTGTCTGACCCAACAAATCGCTGGTGTTTTCTGCTACTTCACCTGTAGTAACATTTTCTTCTGTTTGAGTGACCGTACTATCTCCCGTCGGAATTTCTGCTTCAGGCTCGTTAGTATTACACCCTAATAAGGATACTGCTATTAATACTAAAAATATTGGTTTAGAAAAAAGTTTATCAAACTTCATATTTTCCCTCAGATTATTAAGTTAATAAAAATGTTTTTCGCCTTAAATTCAAAAAAAAATTGAAATGGTTTGAATTTTTAAGTACGCCTATAAAATCTTAGAGGGTCAAAAAACAATAAATATCTATCTATTAGTAGAAATAATTATCATAATTTATCCTTTCAAAAGTAAGCCTTGAAGATAAGACTTTAGATGTATGAAACAAAGACTTATTTTTTTTACGGTGTTTAATAGAGAGACTTGCTAGATTTAAAACATTAAAAAAAGTTTTTTAGTTAAGCTCGAACTTTAAAAGTTTGGAAAGCAAGTGACTATCGGGTTTTTCAGTGCCTACACTTCAACGAGGTAAATGTTTTTGTACAGCGATATCGATTTAGTTAATTTTGCTAATACTTTTTCAAACACAAAATAATTGCTTTTATTAACTCGTTCGATTGTATTTAAAACTATGACGGGTGTTCGGCAATTTTACTAATTAAACAATAATAAATCATGACTTTTAGAAACTACTTTAAACATCGCACGACTAGAAAAATATTGGCTTACACAGGAGCGATCGCGCTAGGTTTGACTGCCAGGGTAAGCGCAAGAAAATAGACTAGAAAAAAATGCTACTTTAAAGCAGAAAGAAGAACATCAAACATATAATTGCAATTCATAGCAGCTCGTTTCGTTTTTTGCCTTAGACTACGCTTAGAGTTAGTTTCTTGATTCAAAAGACTAATTGCCATGCGTCTCAAAAGAGTGAAATTCTCAGGACTATGCCCTTGGCGAATTCGCGAACTATCTTCATTGAAGGTAACATCGAGAATCCAATGTAGTTGATTTTCGATTCCCCAATGTTGGCGAATGGCTCTGCTAATCAGCTTGGCATCACAAGATAGAGAGCTTAAGTAGAATTGAGTTTCTATTTGAATCTTATTCCACAAATGTCGCTCTCGATTCACCATGACAATTGTTTTGAGTTCATTCCATTGCTCTTGTTGGTAAAGCCCTTTGATTTGAATTACGGGCAATACCCAACAGAATCTTTTTTCAAGACGATGATGACCAGCTTCAATCTTCGATTCATGGCTACACTCAGATATTATTTCTTTTCCATCTCGAAGATTAAGCGGATTAAAACATTGTTTGACTGAATCTAGAAGAGTCGGGTGATTTGCTTTGAGACTTAAAACATAATCTCCTCCTTGTTGAATAATTAGGTCGGCAATCTCTGTTTGAGTTCCCATAGCATCAAGAGTGACAATACAGCCGTTAATATCTAGCAGTTCTAGTAAGGCAGGAATTGCGGTGATTTCATTACTTTTGTCTTTGACCTTGACCTGTCCTAACACCAAACGGTTTTTATTTGACCAGGCGCTAACTACGTGGAGTGCCGATTTTTTCTGATTTCGGTTATATGAACCTCTCGACTGTTTACCATCAATGGCAATTATCTCTCCTTTTGTTTCTTTGATGATTTGTTTGACCCAGCTCAAAAAACAGCTTTGTAGCGATTCTGGATTAATTAATGCAAACACTCGTCGGTATGTATCGGCATGAGGAACTCCATTTTTCAACTCCAATAATTCTTCGAGCCACACTTGATGAGATTCAGCGTAAAGCTCAATATCATCCCAGCCCTCAGCTCCTGCAATCACCGCCAAAATGGCAATCATGACAATACTTAGAAAATCATGTTCTCTTCCTTGTTTGCCTCTGGGGTCTTCTAGCGTCTCAAAAAACGTTACCCACTCTTGTAACGTTTGTTTAGCTGTTATATTCTGCTTTTCTAAGTCTATTTTTCTGGCAAATCCATAAGCCATAGTAGTTTCTGAGGTCATTTATTTTCTCTTTTCATCTACCATATTTTGCTCTAGTTTTTCTTGCGCTTACCCTGGTTTGACTGCAATAGAGCTACTCCCTGGCAAACTAACTGCCCAAGAAATTCGAAATGATAAAACCAACGTTACTATTGAAAAAATTACTGGCAATATCGACGAATATGTCGGTCAAACAGTAACGGTCAGAAGTGGCGTAGAACGAGAATTAGACGAGTCTGGTTTTGTACTTCAAGCCAATGAATTTTTTGGCGGCGAACCATTTTTGGTCTTCAATGCTGATGCTGTCCCCGTTACTCGCCCCAGCGACGATATACCAGTTCAGGCAACGGGAACGGTTAGAGAATTTGTTATTGCCGACATTGAAAGAGAATACGGCATAGATTTAGATGACGAACTGTATGTAGACTACGAAAATCGACCTGCTATTGTTGCCGACTCTGTAGCTCTAGCACCGACTATTGAAGATTTAGCGGAAAATCCTGATGCTTTCTATAACCAAACTATTGCCGTAGAGGGTGAAGTAGGTGAGTTATTTTCCTCTAACACTATGTCACTCTACGAAGATGGTTGGATCGATGATATTGGTTTGATGGTCGTCGGTGTTAATAATCGCGACCTCAATGCAGAAGGCAGCGCGTTACAAGAAGGAGAAACAATAGTGGTTACTGGAATGGCGCAACCACTGGATACAAATATGCTTCAGCAAGATGCCGAGTTGGGATGGGACTCCAATACTATTAGTGAATTTGAGTCTAGATACACCGATAGACCTGTAATTGTTGCCGACGATGTTTATCCCTCGGCATTAGATGAATAATCTTTTGCGAGCAATAAAATACTTTTTCAAAAAGATTGTAAACACTCAACTTAGGAAGGAAAAATGATAAATAGAGAAATGAAAACTAACTATAAAAGAGCCACAGGCGTTTTTAAAAGTCGAGAAGATATAGAAAACGCGCTACGCGCTCTTAAAGATAATGGCTTCAATATGGATAATGTCTCCCTACTAGCAAGAGATCTAGAAGGTGTAGAGAGTGCAGATGAAGTAACCGAACAACACGGTAATGAAGCTTCAGAAGGCGCAGGTATTGGTGCGACTACTGGTACGGTTTTAGGCGGTATTGGTGGATTCTTAGTTGGTGCTGGCGTATTGGCTATTCCTGGTGTAGGACCCGTCCTCGCCGCTGGAGTAGGAATTTCTGAAATTGCCGCTACCCTCGCAGGTGCTGGTATTGGTGCGGCAGCAGGTGGTATTGTCGGTGCTTTAGTCGGTTTGGGTATCCCCGAAGAAAAAGCCAAAGTCTACGAAGATCGCATTAAGGCTGGCGACTATTTACTCATGGTTACGGGTACGGAAAATGAAGTAGAATCAGCAGCCTCTATTTTGCGCGATCGCCACATTCAAGAGTTTGAAATTTATGACGCTCGCGATCTTGATAACCAAGATAGGGAGGTAGTAAACGATAATCGTCCTATGGCAAGTCGCAATGAAGTCGTTACCGAACGGCGCGAAACAGTTACTAGAGAAGATGCTACCAAGAAAATTGATATCGATAACGACAACGAAGCAGAAGTATTTATCGTTGACAAGACTCAAAAAGATCTCTAAATTTCGCGATCGTTTCTAGAGCATTATTAATTGAGCAAAACAAACAGTATCTAGAAAATTAGCAAGTTTTTTCATCTAGTAAATAGTAAGCGTCCGACTCTAAAGTCGGGCGTTTTTTTAGGAATTTTAATTTACACCATTTCTCAAAAGTAATAAGAGAGACAAAGATGCTCTTGTGTATAAATGAAAACCTCATAACTCTTATCTTCCCTAATCTCTAACCACCGCTTCCTAATCCCTGCCATCATATTTACGAGAAATGATATTAGCTTAAATTTTCAAAAACACATTTTTTTTGCTTTTGTTTGTTATCTATCAAAAGTATAAGAATTATTGTGAATAAAATGCTAACTGCTTAATTAAACGAACTACTAACTATTTCTACTTTGTCACCCAGAATAATAACTTTGTCTGCTTGCGATCGCGGTACATTAGTATTGACGCTGAGGCGATAAAAATGATTGAAGCGATCGCGATTTGCCCAATCAGGTAGAGTTTCGCGACGTTTGGCAACAAATTTTTTAGTAAATTGCGGATCGCCCTTTCCTGTAAGAGTATCTCTGGTAGGAACTACACAACGCTGACAGGGATTAACACCTTCAAACAAAACATCCCCAATTTTAAAAGAAACGGTATCGTGTTCGCTGGCGAATAAGCGATCTTCCCAAAATGCAGGTACGCCATCTATTTCTAAATTAGCCCGTAGGCGCGATCGCATTTCAGCTACGCTAATATTGTCAAACCAAGATGCTACTGTTTCGATGGTGGCGGTACTAATAACAGTGGGACCATTGGCATTAAGATCGTCGGGGAAGCCTGTTTGAATGTTTCTTTTTAATCTGACGAGAAAGCCAAAATAATCGCCTAACCAGTTTTCTATATCCTCTCTATCTCGATCTAAATTAAAAACTTTCTGGCTATCGCCATTGTGAATATTTAACGTAAGCTGGTTAAAATCATTAGCGAAAGACGATCTAACTAAATGCACCTTGGCGTTATTTTTCCCGTTGACAAATTTATTTTCTTCGTCAAACAAAGCCCATTCTCGATCGTGTTCGATCGCGCCACTAGCCAATAATCTCGTACTTTTTACAGCGACTCCGTCTAAAGATTTGATGGGATAAATATAAATACCAGCAAGATAAGCCATTTCATTTATCAATGAACAGTGAACAGTGAACAATTAACAGTGTTTAGCGATCCGTTGATAATTGCTCATTGCTAATTGATAATTGCTCATTGCTAACCAGATTTTTTAGAAAAACGCCGTTGAAGATTTTGAATTGCTACTTGAATACCCAGTAAAAATAAACCAAGAGCTACTATACCAAAAACTCCAGTTCCTAAAGCAGCCATACCAATGACGAGCGTTCTTACTGCTACAGTTAAATTAACTACTACTGGGTTGGCTGAAGTAACTGGCTTGTTAGCATAAGTTTGGACGATAGACATCATTAAAAAATAAATCGCGGTTGCCAATCCCCCAGAGAGAATAGAAGCCGTCCAACAGCGTAGAAGCGTAATTTTTTTCTCTGGAGACTCTGCCGAACTGAGATTCTGGGGTGTATTTTCGCTCATAAAAAGACGCTCGAAGATGGCGACGCGCTAAGTTTTTATTTTTAGATTACTTAGATCGTAGACAATCTTGGACGGCAAATCTCGTACTATTCACTTAACTTAAAAGAGAATCAATAGTCTGCTGCCAATCTTCCAAACTGGACTGTGAAGATAAATCGGTAGCTTCTGCACCATTAATAAAAAAGGTGGGAGTAGACCAAACGCCACGCACAATTGCCAAACGAGCGGGTATTCTTGCCAAATTGTAAATTTCTTTGCTTTCCAGGCGATCGATAAATTGTTGTTTATCCCAACCAAAACCATCGGCAGCATAGCTGGCTAAAAGGTGATGAAAATCTCTTTGGGTTTTATCTTTAGAAGCTTCGTTGGCAAACTCTTCTTGATGCCGATAAATATAACTAACAAAATCAATAAACTTATCCGTATCGTCTCCAGCTACGGCGATCGCTGCTTTGGTAGCATCCCAACTTTGACGATGATTGCCTAAAGTCATGGGCTGCAAGATAAAATAGACGCGATCGCGATACTGTTCAACTACTTTAATTAAGGTATTCCAGCCTTTTTTAGAAAACGGGCATTCTAGATCGAAAAACATCTCAACCATTACAGGTGCATCTGTATTACCTAGTCTGTAGCCACTAGGTTTATTAGGTATAGGAATTGGCATGATCGATCGATAATTTTTTTCTTAATTGCTTTTTATTATCTTGACAGTCTTTACGGCGATAAAAACTACATCTTGAGATAGAGACATTAGTTTGGGTAATTTTGAGATCTTGTTACATAGCTTCAGATCAAATATTCAAACTTACCAATATGTCAGTATCGTCAGCAAATAATTCTAGTGATTGGATCGATGTTTCTCTAACTATTCATACGGGTATGGCTCATTGGCCTGACAACCCTGGAATTAAGATAGAACCTAGTTTGTGTCTGGCGCACGGTGATGTTTGCAACGTTTCCAAGTTGACATTAGGCAGCCATACAGGCACTCATGTCGATGGGTTAAATCACTTTATTAAAGGCGGTTTGGGAATCGATAAAATGCCCTTGGATGCCACCATTGGTAAAGCTAGAGTAATTGGCATCGAAGATACAGAATCGATTAAAGTAGCAGAAATTGCACCTCATAATTTACAGGCAGGCGATCGCGTGTTATTTAAAACGGTCAACTCCGAGCGTTGCTACCAACAGGATGATTTTGTTGAAGATTTTGTTTATATTTCTACAGAAGCTGCGGAATATCTAGCAGAACGACAAGTACGTACTGTAGGAGTTGATTACCTTTCTGTAGGTGGCTATCAAGGCAATGTAGTAGAAGTTCACCACGCTTTATTGGGTTCTGGTATTTGGGTAATTGAAGGTTTAAATCTTTCAGCGATCGCCCCTGGTGAATACGAATTAATCTGTTTGCCGATTAAAATTCAAGATGGAGATGCAGGTTTGGCTCGCGCTATTTTAAAACCCCTTTAAACAGTGAAAGCAGTGAAAGCAGTGAAAACGCAGCGGCTATCGCCGCAAGTCGCGACGCTCGGAGCGACGCTTTGGCGCGAATGCGCCTGCAAAGCAGAAAGTTTATTTTATAGTAGTGGACAGAAGATTTAAAATATCTTTAACTACTGGAAACTTTATGAGTTAGGCATTTTAGTTTTGACTTTCGACTTTTGACTTTTGACTTTTGACTCCAAGTTAATTATCGAAGATGTGCAGCCTGTAATTTCGAGAGAGATTTTTACAAACTTTTATGCCGCGAATACTATTGCCACGTTCGTCGATAAGAGGTGAATATACAGCCAAACCCATGATGCCTGGGATTACACTAATAATTGCGCCACTTACACCACTTTTAGCAGGAAAACCAATTTTATAAACCCATTCTCCTGCAAAGTCATACATCCCACAGGTATACATAACGCTGAGCAAATCTCTGACGTATTCAGAATTAATTGCCCGTTCTTTGGTTATGGGATTAACACCGTTATTAGCTAACGTGGCACCCATCATGGCTAGATCGCGACAGTTTAGTAAAACAGAACATTGTTGCAGATAGAGATCGAGAATTGGTTTAATATCTCCAGAAATGATGTTGAAGTTACGTAGCAGGTAAGAAATTGCCCAATTGCGATCGCCATGATTTTGTTCGGAAACCAAAGTCGGGGTGTCGATAAATACTTGATGTCCGATGTAACGGCGATACATCTCTAAAACTCGGTTGAGCCTACGAGCAGAACTATTACCCTGAATCAAACTGGTAGTAGCGATCGCGCCAGTATTCACCATAGGATTATAAGGGAGTTTTGTCTGGGTTTCTAGCTTAATTATCGAGTTGTAGGCATCTCCCGTTGGCTCGACATCTACTTTAGTTAAAACTCTCTCTCTGCCCCAATCTTCTAATGCCATACCGTAAGCAAAGACTTTAGAGATTGATTGAATTAAAAAAGGAACTTCCCAATCACCTACTGTATAAACTTCTCCCGTAACCGTAACCATACAAATCCCGAACCAATCTGGAGCGATGTTAACTAAGCCTGGTTCGCTTTGATAGATTTTGCCCTTTCTGAGGGGTAAGTAACGTTGATGTAAACTTGCTAAATATTCAGTTACGATTTGGCTGCCTGGTGCTGCTGGTTTTTCGATGGGCTTAGAGTGTGAGTCTTGATGCTCGTAGGAAGAATCCAAATCGCAGCTATGACTGGATTGAGTACCAGAGTTATCATCAATACTTGATGGCAAACGAATTGGAGCGAAAATATGTATTTGCCAGCGTTTTGATAGCGTTTCAAATACTTTTACTCCCCGCAGGCTTTTTTTATGTTTGCCCAGACGGGGAGAAAAAACGGCAATACCCATTTGTTGGGGAACGACACCAATAATTGCCCCCGATAGACCACTTTTAGCTGGAATACCCACTCTGTAAGCCCACTGCCCCGAAAAATCGTATAATCCGCAGGTATACATAATGCCGAGCAAGTTTTTAACATAACTCGCATCTATGGCTTGTTTTTTAGTAATTGGGTTAACGCCACCATTAGCTAAGGTAGCTGCCATAACTGCCAAATCGTTGGTGTTAACCATCAACGAACACTGCTGAAAGTAAAGCGCGAGAATTTCCTCAATTTCCCCTTCTATTAGATCGAAGTTGAGCATCATATAGGCAATTGCCCGATTGAGGCGATCGCTCTTTTGCCTCGATTTAAATACAGCCTGATTTACCTCTACCTCTCGACCAATGTAGCGGCGAAACATCTCTCGCAGTTTAGCGGAACGTTCTGCTGGATCTCGACCTGGAATTAAACTCGTAGTTGCGATCGCACCAGCATTAACCAAAGGATTATACTGTCGCTTAAAAATTTCTTCGGGTTCGATAATTGAGTTAAATGACTCCCCTGTAGGTTCGACTCCAATGCGATCGAGAACGTAATCTTCTCCCCTTGTTTCTAAAGCCATTCCATAAACAAACGGTTTGGAGATCGATTGAATGGGAAAAAGTTCGGCAGTATCGCCAGCTTCAGCGCGATTGCCGTTGACATCCACAACACTAATTGCAAACCAATCGGGAGCGACATTGGCAAGTTCGGGAAGATTAGCAGCTACTTCTCCTTCATTAAGTGGTAGGTATTGACGATGTATGATTTGAAGCAAGTCGTTTAGAGACTTATCAAAGCCAGAAAAATCTTTAATTGCAGGGTTAAAACTAAATCCATCGTTCATTTAGAGAAACTGCGATCGCACCTTACTAATGTCATAACTATATCGCAACTAACCAGAAATAAAAAATCCGCCTTCTTTGCCAAGTTATTTACGTAAGCGTTAAACGAACTAAAATTCAGTTTGAGTTACTTTGTTATCGTAATTATTTATCATACGTGCTTACAACACAAACATAAAAATATTATTTGTTCTCAAAATTATACTTAATCATGAGTTATATAAAACAGCTAAAGAATTATTTTTGATGTTAATATCTAGCACCATTTTCAATTAGCAATTCGTCGATTTCTTTCTTGTTAGAATAATTCAATGGGGTTTTACCTCGATTATCTTTAGCATTAACATCTGCACCATAATGAATTAGAACCTCTGCTATTTTTAGTTTTTCGCTAGTTTCAATCTGTTCGACTCTAAATATTGTATGCAAAGGAGTATTTTTTTCTTTATTTTGAACGTTAGGGTTAGCACCGTTTTCTAACAATATTTTTGCTTGCTTGCAATTGCGAACAGAATATAAAGGAGTTTTTCCACCAAAACCAGCAATATTTGGGTCTGCACCATATTTTAGTAATACCTCCACAACTTCTAAATCCAATGTCCGAATATAATGTAGAGGAGTATTGCCGTTTTTACTTTGGGCATTTACTTTTGCTCCATTTGCTAACAACAATTCCGCAGTCTCTCTACTCTTAGCTTTATGCAAAGAGGTTTCTCTATCCTTATCTCGAATATTAATATCAGCACCTCTTGCAATTAATAATTCTATTAAAGGTAGATTTTCTTTCCTAGTAGCACTATGTAATAAAGAGTTTTGATATTTATCTAAGCCATTAGGATTTCCGCCACCATCAAGATATTTTTGAGCATTAATTTTTCCATCTATTACTGCCCCATGTAATACTTCAGTAAACCCGATTGCTTCTAGAATTCTATATCTAATAGGATAAGCGAAACTAAAAGCAATAATTAATACTATTAAAATATAGGCTATCATCTTCCTAGATAAAATATCTTCTGATATTAATCCATTAGAAGATAGTATTTGTCTTATCACTGAGCCTTGAACCAAGTTGGCAAATATGGCAAAAATAGTCACCAACAAAATATAGGAGAAAGGATGATATCTTGCTAGCGAAAAATATACTATTCCCAACAATGGTGCAGCTAATAGCCAAGTAAAACCAGTTATCCAAGCAATATAATTAATATTAACTGACGAGATCGAGCTTTGAAGAGCTAACTTTTGCAACCATCCTAGTAAAAATCCAGAGCCAAATAAAAAAAGAATTGCCAGGATAGAAGATATCAAAAAATTCCCACTACTAGAATTAGAACTTCCGAAAGGAAAAGAGACATTTCTGAGAAAAAATCCTAAAGCTACAGCCCAACCCGCTACAAGTAAAAATGAGCTAATTATTCCGCCAACAATGGTAACTAAGCCCCAAATATAAGCATTGGAAATATATGGATTTAATACCTTCCATTGCACTAGTCCCAATGAAATCCAATAAACTACAAATGCAATTTGAATTAGCTGGCTTGAACCAGTTCCAAAAGCATTTCTGGCAATAACTGCGGTAATTATTGAACAAAGAGATGAACTTAGAACCCACAACCAAATAAAAGCTGACATTTTATATTTTTTCTATTTAATTTTTATTTATTACATAGTTGTTGCCATGATTTTAAAACTTGGAGAGCATTCAGATTTTCAATAGCGATCGCCCTTATCTCAATCCCCTTCACATAACTAAACAATCTGAGGGGGATATCTAACCCTAGCCAAATGGTAAGCTAGCAATTGCGCTAAAAAATTATATAAATAAATTTAATATGAACGCAGTATCATCAACTCCCTTATTATTAAGAGCGGCTCSCGGCGAAATTTTAGAACGTCCTCCTGTATGGATGATGCGCCAAGCGGGTAGGTATATGAAAGTCTATCGCGATCTCAAAGACAAATATCCTGGGTTTCGCGAACGCTCGGAAAATCCCGACATTGCGATTGAAATTTCTCTGCAACCCTGGCACGCCTTTCAGCCCGATGGGGTAATTATGTTTTCCGATATCTTGACTCCCTTACCAGGGATCGGGATCGATTTTGATATCGTTGAAAGCAGAGGTCCGATGTTCGATACGCCCATTCGTACTCAAGAGCAAATCGACAAATTGCATTCTCTAAATCCAGAGGAGTCTTTACCGTTTATTAAAACCATTTTGCAAAGCCTGCGATCCGAGGTTGGTAATAAGTCTACAGTTTTGGGTTTTGTCGGTTCTCCCTGGACTTTGGCTGCTTATGCCATTGAAGGTAAAAGTTCTAAGAACTATTCGATTATTAAAGGCATGGCGTTCTCGCAACCGCAGCTTCTTCATAGTTTCTTGACTAAGATTGCTGATGCGATCGCCGTTTATGTGCGCTATCAAATCGATTGTGGAGCGCAAGTAGTACAATTATTTGACTCCTGGGCGGGTCAGTTAAGTCCCCAAGACTACGAAGTATTTGCCCTACCCTATCAGCAACAGGTAGTTCGTCAAGTTAAAGAAACTCATCCTGATACCCCGTTAATTCTCTACATCAGCGGTAGCGCGGGAGTATTAGAAAGAATGGGTCAATCTGGTGTGGATATTGTCAGCGTTGACTGGAGTGTAGACATGGCAGAAGCCAGACAGAGACTAGGAAAAGAAATGAAAGTACAAGGCAACATCGATCCTGGAATTTTGTTTGGTACTCAAGATGTAATTCGCGATCGCATTTTCGATACGATCCGCAAAGCAGGAGGTAGAGGTCACATTCTCAATTTGGGACATGGGGTTTTAGTTGGCACTCCCGAAGACAATGTTCGCTTTTTCTTTGAGACAGCTAAACAAGCAGATAAACTAATGGTTTCTGCATAGCAAAAAACCTAAAAGATATTGTGGTGGGGCAAAAGGACAAAATTTTTGGTATTGCATGATTATGAAATGGTAAAGAGGAAGTAGCAAGTAGCGAGTAGCGAGTAGCAAATTTTACTCTCTCTAATTATTTGGTAAATATTACTCGGTAAGTAAAAAAACAATTATATTTCCTCGAAATCATCCTGTAGCTATGCAACGCCCAATTTTCTTTATTCTTTGTCCCCATTTTTTTGAGTAAAGCTGGTGAAGTAACACCAAATCGAATAATGTTTTTGTAGGGGCGATCGATCGCCCTCACTGAATGTATCGTATTCGTTTTTCTTTACTAATCTAATATTTTCATGAAGCGGATTTTTATTACTGGTGCCAGTGGGTGTATAGGTCACTACATTACCGAAGCCTTGATTCAACAGACCGACCACGAACTATATTTGCTGGTAAGAAATCCGCAAAAGCTAAAGTTAGAGTGTCTCGATCGCGCCAGAGTTCATCTTCTACAGGGCGATATGAGCCACATAGAAGAATACAGCGATTTATTACTTAAAAATATCGATGTAGCTATTGTGGCTGCAACTGCCTGGGGAGGCACGAGAGAAACCTATGATATTAATGTGGACAAAACTCTAGCTCTAATTAATCTGCTCAACCCTAATGTTTGCGAACGAGTTATTTATTTTTCTACAGCCAGCATTTTAGACCGCCACAATCGCTTATTGCCAGCAGCAGAGAAATTTGGTCACGATTACATTCGCACTAAGTATCAGTGTTTTGTCCAACTATCGCAGTGTGAAATTGCCGATAAAATTATTGCTTTATTTCCCACTTTAGTCTTTGGTGGCGATCGCGACAAACCTTATTCTCATTTAAGCGCGGGTTTAGCAGACGTAATTAAATGGATCGATCTAATTCGCTGGTTTAGAGTTGATGGTAGCTTTCACTATATCCATGCTAGAGATATTGCCCTAGTAGTTGCTTATTTGGTAAACAATCACGAAATTATACCCAGAAGATTAGAAAAAGATGGTTTAGTACAGCGTTTGGTCTTGGGTAATCCTGCCTTAACTGTCGATCGTGCGATCGCAGAAATTTGCGCTTATTTAAATAAAAGGATTTATTTGCGAATACCGCTTTATATTTGGCTGGCTAATATAATAATCAAAATTTTCCACATTCAGATGGATTCTTGGAGTAAGTTCTCTTTAGAATACCGCCATTTTACTTATCAAAATCCTGTTACCCCTGTAAGTTTTGGCTTAAATAATTACTGTTCTACTATCGAAGAATTGATGAAGATTTCTAAAGTTTAAATAATTTCATCGAACAAGTCAAAAACATTTGCTTTACCTTTTAAACTTCTAGTGTTTAAAGCCTTGAAGCTATGATAATCCTGATGCTATCGAGGATTGCTGTACAAAAAATATAAACTTGATAAGTTATAAAAATTGGATATTTGAGTTCAAGAAAAGAAAAAAAGCATTTTTTCTCGTTTACAAATATTTTTAAAATCTTTAGCATCCAAACTTTATTCAAAAAAACATTTGCCGAACTCATATGTTTGTTAAAAAATTTTGTCTAAGTGTTTATTGCCATACCCAAAAAATACAGTGTTTTCAACTATTTTTACAATCGATCGAGTTGAAATATCGACATAAACACTGATTCGATGCCACCAATAAATAATTAGTATGTCTGCGTATATATTAGTAAAAATATATTTATATTGACATGCTAAAAATATTTGTTCCGAACATTAAGCGAGTTGTGAATAGATATTCTTTATTAAGCTTGATGATTTTTGCTTCTGGTGCATCTCCCGTGTATGGAGTTCAACTAGACTTTAGTAGTGTAACTGGCAACTTGACTAATGGAGATGCTAATGGTGTTGGTGCAACAATGAGATATAACAACGTTGCTATCGACAATGGAACTACCTTGGATATGGTTATTACCACTTTAAATAGTTATAACGTAGTAAATACTAGTTACAATGGAATTGCTAATGGTAATGACGGCAGCATTAATCTTCGTAATGGTACGTCTACTAAATTTAAATTTAGTTTTGTAAAAACAGGCACAGATACTCCGTTTACTGTAAGTCAGATCGATTTTGGTGTTTACGATATTGACGGTCCTGCTGATGGTCAAGAAAAAATCACTTTATATTCAACTAGTAACTATACTGTTACAGAAAATCCAGCAACAGCATTAACTATAGATACTTTTATCGACCGAGTTGAATTTACCGCACCAATTGGAGAAGTTACCAATCCTACAGACTCAAGAACTCTTACTCAACAGCAAGAGCAGCATTCAGTTAATTTTAGAATGAATAATGTATCGGAATTTAAGCTTGGTTATGAAGCTGTTAATGGCAATAGCAACTTTGGACGCAATATCTTTTTTGCAGGAGATGTAGTTTTTGATAACTCTACTACGGTCATCACAAATTTTCAGGAAGTTCCTTTTGAATTTTCTCCTGGCTTTGGACTATTACTTTCTGGAGGAAGTTTGTTAGGAATTAATTATCTTAAAAAAAGAAAACGTTTCAATCGCGAGATCGATCTGGCATAAGCTAAAAACTATATCATTGAATATATAGAAATCGGATTTAGTATAAAGACAGAGATAATTAGCGATCGCCTGTCAATCGCCAAATAATATTAACTAGTTGCGGCACTTGGGAATTTTTTCAATAAACTTACTAGACTTAGTTTATTGAATCTCGATATTTTTTAAATTCATTCGCTAATGCAACAAAAGTTAACCACAGGGCGCGTTGGTATTCAATTAACTAAGCTAACTTTACCAATGGTCTGGGGCGTATTTGCCATTGTAGCTTTTAATTTGGCAGATACTTATTTTGTCAGCCAGTTAGGAACTAACCAACTTGCCGCGATGAGCTTTACTTTTCCCGTGGTAATGGTGTTGGGCAGTATTGCTTTGGGTTTGGGTGTAGGGGCATCTTCGGTAATTGCTCGCGCCATCGGAGAAGGCGATCGCCACCACGTAAAAGTTTTGACTACAAATAGTTTAACTCTGGCACTCGCGGTAGTAGGAATTTTTGTCGCAATTGGACTGGTAACGATCGATCCTCTATTTACCGCATTGGGTGCTAACGAAACTATTTTGCCTCTAGTTCGACAATACATGACTGTTTGGTATTGGGGCATGATTTTTTTAGTCATACCGATGGTGGGTAACAGTGCGATACGCGCTGCTGGTAACACCCTTATTCCTAGCCTAATTATGACTGTGGCATCGGTGGTTAATATCGCTTTAGATCCTATTTTTATCTTTGGTTTTGGTGTAGTTCCTGCTTTAGGTTTACAGGGTGCGGCGCTAGCAACGGTAATTTCTCGCGCCACAACTCTAGCAGCATCTTTATGGGTATTACACTACTCAGAAAAAATGATTCTCTGGCGGATACCCATTGCCCAAACTTGGGGCTGTTGGAAAAAAGTGCTTCATGTAGGTTTACCAGCCGCAGGAACTAACGCCGTCAACCCAATTTCTATTGGTTTTATCACTAGTTTAATAGCTGCTTATGGTGCGGAAACGGTAGCTGGTTTTGGTATTGCTTCGAGAATTGAGTCTTTTGCCATTATTGCTTTGATGGCTCTATCGGCTAGTATTAGTCCTTTTGTAGGGCAAAACTGGGGAGCGCAAAAATATGCCCGCGTTAAGGAAGCATTGAGACTATCGTTTATATTTTGTCTGCTTTGGGGAATATTTATCGCCATATTTTTAGGATTAGCGGCACCGCAACTGGCAGCAATCTTCGATCGCACCCCTGAAGTAATTGCTACTGCCAGTCTCTATCTGCGCCTAGTGCCTATCAGTTATGCTGCCTATGGCGTAATTTTGGTTTCTAGCTCTACTTTTAATGCTTTAGGTAAACCTTTCCCTGCGGTAGTCATGACCGTAGCGCGGATGATAGTTATTTACGTTCCCCTGGCTTATGTAGGCAGTAGCTTGTTTGGAGTAATAGGTATTTTTGGTGCAGCTTGCCTGGCAAATTTAGCAGTAGGTATCGGGGCATATATTTGGAATCAACAAACTTGCGATCGCGCTTAAAGAATAGCGAGTTAAATTTACCTAACTCCCATTACTGAATTTTAGATTTTATTTCTTTGCTGACCGATCGCATAACAAAAGCGATCGCCCCTGGAAATTGACTCACCGTGAACTATTGGGCGATCGTTCGCTGTATAGGCAGTATGTCGATAAACCAACAGGGGATGACCCAATGGTACCTCTAAATATTCGCTTAGTTCGAGATTGGCATTGGTACATTCGATAACTGCCTCGACTCGTTCTATTGCTATATTGTTTTGTTCTAGTATGGGAAAGGTCATGTTTTGTTTTAACTGCGGTGCTAGCCTCTTGCCAATGTTAGGCAAAATATAGGTAATGTCTACACATCCAGGCACTCCATCGGCAAGCAAGATTTTTTTTTGCAGATAGGCAATAGGTTCGTCTTTGGGTAATTGCAAGATTTTTTGGACTTCTTCGGATACGGTGACGGGTTCAAAAACAACGGTTTTTAGCTTCAGTTCGATCTGCTGGCGTTTTAGATCGTCTTCGAGAAATGTCAACGGATTGGAAAGGGTATAGACGACTTTACGCCTTTCGGTAACAAAAACTCCTTTACCTTGATGGGTAACTACCAAACCCTGTTTTACCAAGTTAGCGACCGCTCTCCTGATTGTAATGCGACTAGCTTGAAATTCTTCGATTAGTTGGCTTTCACTAGGTAATTTAGCACCAGGAACGTACTCGCCATTCTCAATTTGCTGGCGCAGTCGTTCGGAGATAACCAAATGCAGTGGCGAAGTCACTAGATAATTCTAAAAACTAAATTTTTTTTATAGATTGCCGAACAATTTTATCAGGTTGGCTTATGATAATAAAAAGTAACTTGTTATAATAAGTTTTCTATGTCAACAACTATCATGTCATCTGGAATATCTAAAGCTACAAAAATTTTAGCGGTTGAAGAATTAAAAGATTTAAACGTTCGCTCTAACTGGCAAGGTTTAGTACGCTTGACGGGACACCTAACCATTATGGGAACGAGCGGTTATTTCTGGAGTCACAATCTAAATAGCTGGTTAATAGCTCTACCGATGTTGGTTGTCTACGGCTTTAGTCTGGCAGCGATGTTTGCTCTAGTTCATGAATGCGTACATCGTACCGCCTTTGCCAATAACCGCTTAAATGATGCGATCGCCTGGATTGCTGGCGTTTTATCTGGCTATAACAGCACCTACTATCGTCGCTATCATAAGTGGCACCATCGCTATACTCAGATAGAAGGTAAAGATCCCGAACTAGAAGATCCCAAACCGGCGAATTTTAGAGAATATTTAAGAGAAATAAGCGGTTTTAACTGGTGGAACGGTAAAATTAAAACCTTTTATCGTCTAGTAACGGGAAAATTAGATAATTGCCCGTACATTACCGAAAATGCCAAAGCTGAAGTGGTTCTTTCTGCTCGCTTACAGCTTGCTGTTTATGCTGGCGCGATCGCTGTTTCCTTACTTTTTCATCAACCTTGGTTTATTATCTACTGGTTGTTACCGCTAGCAGTCGGACAGCCAATTTTACGAGCAATTCTTTTAGCAGAACATACGGGATGTAGTAATGACAATAATTCCTCAACTAATACTCGGACTACTCTAACTTGGTTTCCCATAAAATTTTTAATGTGGAATATGCCCTTTCACGCCGAACATCATCTCTATCCCTCTATTCCTTTTCATGCCTTACCCCAGGCACACCAGCAGCTTAAAGAGCATTTTAAAGTTATCGATAAGGGCTATATAAGAGTAAATCAAAATATTGTTAACAGTTTTCTGTAGGCGAGAATGCCATTATGTATGCTATTTTCTCTCCTCACAAATATATTTGAGATCTCTATAATGTTTTTTTAAAACGCAAGGCGGGATATTTTTTATCCTCGCCAATTTTTTTTATTTTAGGCTAAGTAAAGAAAAGACTAAAGTTTTATAAAAAGCGATCGAGATCGAAGAAATTTCAAGGTATCGTTCGATATTGATTTCAATTCTGCTTCAATTCCCATTGCCCCAGGTAAAATTGACACATAATTATAGGCTTGCTCGAATTAAAATAAGCGCGATCGCATTTCATTCTCCATAATGCGACCAAACAAAAACTACCTTCGCAATCTTATTTTCTTCATCTATCGAATAAACCAAACGATGCTAAAGCTTCGATTGGATATGCCGAGCAAACCTCGGTATCCCTCTCGCTGAATATTAATACGTCGAGAAAATAACTTCGTAGATTACCAGAAAGTTTTTTATAAGGTGGTCGATATGGATTGTATTTAAGAATTTCAACTATTTGATTGGCGTTTGAGGTTAAATTGGCAGAACGTAGTTTTTTGGCATCTTTATCTTTCAATGCATTACAGGAAAACTTATATGAGCCAGACAAATAGAGAAAAGGTGACTGAGAAATTTCTGCGATCGCGGACTTCTCTTTGTCACCTTGTGTTTTACTAGTTTTTTACTAATAAACGTACTGCGATAACCGTATCAAAAAAATTAAGCATTCACCTCCAAAAGCGTTACCTTATCTGATACTGAAATATCCATTGAATTTACATTGCTCGCAGTTTTTTGGGACTCTTTACTGATGTTAGGTTCGTATACTTTTGCCTGTTTTATGTTGCCGCCAAAATTTACGGTCAGGTTTTTGGCTGGTACATTGATATTGGAATTGCTATTTAGATCGAAACTAGGCACTTCTTGCCATAAAGCCAGGTAAAATTTGCCATTTTGTTTGGATAAGAGAGTTTGATGAATATTCTTCGTATCTCCTTGAAGGGCGAAGTCCAAACTATTTCCGCCTCCCGAACTACCCGCACCACCAGAGTCTAAAATATCAATCATATTTTCGATCGCCACAAAGCCAGGTTTTTTAGAACCATCAGACTGTAGCAAGCCAAAGTTGAACTCTCTGCTATCGCTGGAGCGATCGTTGATTAATTCATAAATATAGGTGCGTTCGATGCCAAGATTGAAATATTCCAATAGCAGTCTTGGTAAATATTTACCAGCCGCTTCTTCCGATACCCCTTTGGGATATTGCACAGAGTTAAAATATCCAGTTTCGGTAACGATAAGGGGTTTGTCCCCACCAGCAATCTTATAGTAAATAGGCAAATGCCAGAAAAGCTCATCGTTGTATGGTTGTTTGCCAGACGGGTAGTGATGGGCATTATTAAAATCGGCTTTTACTTGTCCCAACTCTGCTACGTCGGTTTTGACTCCGAAAGCATTAGACAAGCCAGGAGCGATCACTGGAATATTAGCAGTATCGGGATCGCTTTTTATTGCCTGATAAAGATCTGCTTGATAGTTGCGAAGTCCTTCGGGAAAGTTTTGACCTTTGTAGGTTTCTTTTCTGGTATGGTTCCATTCATTAGGACCCTCTACTGACTCAATTGCAGATCCAAACTTTTCTACCAGCCCGACAGACTCATTAGGACTGAGTTCTCGTGGATCCATAACCAGATTGAATTCAATTCCTAATTTTGCCAATTCCTTAAGCCTGGTAATAGTTTTGTTGTCATCTGGGCTTACATTGGTTCTTACATGACGAACATCTAATTCATCTAGCCTGGGTTTGATAACTGAATCGAAATTACCATAGGCAGTTTCTCGGTTTCCTGCTTGAACTATAACTCCTATTGAGTCGAGAAAATCATTGGCGCTGCGAGCTTTAACATTACTCGTGTTAACGTTATTAGTATTTTGGGCTTCAACTGCGTTGAGGACAGAAGATTTACTTTCAACAGTAACGTTTTCAACTTTATTGTTTTTATCGTTTGCGCCATTGTTAGCGTCTTTTTGCTCGAACGCTAACCAATTAAGGTTAAAGTTACCGCCATCACCAACTTCCAGACGCAGAATTTTATCCTCGCCACCATCGAGTTCGACATTTGGTAGCTCTATTGTCTGCCAATTTTCCCAGCCATTAGTTCCAGTAACAGTAACTTTTCCGAGCAATTTGTCGTCTAGCTTGACATTTAAAGAACCAGAAGTGTCATTTGGCGCGGCAACTCTAAATTTAAGATCGTATGTGCCTTGGTTAACGTCTGTAGTGTATTCCAACCATTCATCGCTTGCCAACCAGCCAAGATGATGACCGCCACTAACATCATTAGTTTTATCGATGTCTACACCCTCGTTTTGCCGATAGTCACCGCCATTATTAATTGGATCTAGATCTTTATATGAGACACCTACACCACCTTTGTCAAAGTTTTGCGCCTGAAGGGGATCGTTATTATTGCCAATAGTAAATGGCTCTCCGTTAAAAGGAGTTTGTAAATTTGTTGAAGAATCAATATCCATATAGCTACAAGCGATAAATTAAATTAACTAAAAATATTGCTGTCAAAGGCACGACGAAACTTTTTCGCCATTTACGAAAAGCGCAGCTTAAAACTATAGCTTTAGCGAGTCAGTAATCTAAACTTGAAAACCAACGCCCGAAAGCTTTAGCAGATAAAGCTTTGCATTTTCAAGCGTTTGCTATTGTTATCTTTTCGCTAAAAACTTTTGCAGATCTAGTTTTTAGCAAAGCTCAACGTTGTAGGTTCGGTAGAACCAAAACTTTTAACCTGCCGAAGTTTAGACCATGTCAAACTGTTCGCCAGTAATTACGTCAGCACCACTACCATTGGTAATGTTGAGATTATCTAAAGTAATTTTTTGACCGAAAATATCTTCGGCAACCAAATCCTGTGCGCCGTAGAGGGGATTATTCTGCCGATTTAAAACAAAGCGATTGTCTGATTCTCTTTGTAAAGGTATCAAACTGCCATTATCGGTTTTGAGTTTGACACTTTCGATGGGATAGCGATGATTGTTAAACCTTACTGCTGCGTACCAGGGATTACTATCGGGTATTCCTTCAGCCACCACACCTTGACCGATCGTATAGCCATAAGGTGTTTTAAAATTATCTTTGGGACCTACTAATTGATAGTCAATATTAACTATCCCCGTAACAGGATCGGCAACTTTAGCAAAAGCCTGGGCACTCAAATCTAAACCGTCTGCCCGTTCGTAAAGTAAATCCGTAACCTGAACGATAATTGGTTTTGCTTCTCCGTTTCTCTGCTTGGGACCAGATACTTTTAAAAAAGCACCGCTGGCATCCGAACCATCCCACTGCACGTTGTTAATCGCAGCCACACCGTCTAGTTCGCTTTTAGGCGGTACGTCGTAACCAGAGTTGCCTTTGCCCCCAGCAGGATTTCCCGCATCATAAAATGTCGCTCTTCCCTGGTAATTTTTATTTAGTTTTAATTCTTTACCCAGATTGGGATTGGAGTAGGAAATAATACTCGAATCAACGCTCGGACTATCAAAAGTCGCTCCATCGACCCCAAGTTTTTGTGGCTTACCAGGTGTTCCTTCGCCTACAAAACCAAAAGTTACTTTACCATTGGGTTTAATTTCATTATTCCAGCGAGCATTGCCAATCGTATATTTATTTCCTTTTTGGCTAATGATTTCCGCATCCCAAATTTGTTTAATTTTGAACGGGGTTTTAACTTCAACAGTCCAATTATCTAAACTGCTGCTGTTTTGATTTTTGACTGTCATTTGACCGACAAAACCACTATCCCAGCGATCGGAGACAGAAAAATTTACATCATACATTAATACACTCCTGTATACCACTTATTTCGGCGCATCTTATAGCATCCGAGTTGACAATTAAAAAAGTTGAAAATCGCTCTATTTGCCCACGACCGCAACCACCTTATTTGATACATGTAAAAAAGCAGGTAAGTATTTAGATATACGTCTTAGGTATTAATTTTTACCAACAAAGACACTACGTACAGTTTTTAAGCGAAAAAAGTATAACTTTTGACATAGATAGAGTAAGTAACAAGCAGAAGGCAATAAACTAAATAAACAGCCCAATATTTAGGTTTTATTGATTTATTCTCGATGTCTGCATCATTACAACCAGATCCCGTCCGCTTAGAAATTTTTAAAAATCTCTATCAGTTTATTGCCGAGCAAATGGGTATAGTGCTGAAAAATACGGCGGTATCGGTAAACATCAAAGAAAGATTAGATTTTTCTTGCGCTATTTTTGATAGTTCTGGTTTTCTAATCGCAAACGCTCCGCATATTCCCGTTCATCTGGGTTCGATGAGTGCCAGCGTTAGAAGTTTAATCGCAGCTACAAATGAGACAATTGCACCAGAAAATGTTTATTTAGCTAATAATCCCTATAATGGCGGAACTCATTTACCAGATGTTACCGTCATTACTCCCGTCTTTTTAAATGAAGCTAAACCAGTTTTTTATCTGGCATCTCGCGGACATCAAGCCGATATTGGCGGTATTACACCAGGTTCGATGCCTCCCTACAGTACTTCTATCGAAGAAGAAGGCATTTTATTCGATAATTTTTTGTTAGTCGATCGCGGTAAGTTTCGAGAAGCCGCAGTTAGAGAAATACTAGAACATCATCCCTATCCAGCTAGAAATAGCGATCGCAACATTGCCGATTTTAAAGCTCAAATTGCTGCTAATAATCGCGGTGCAAATGAATTAACCAAGATGGTAGCTAACTACGGACTAGATGTAGTCGAAGCATATATGAAGTTTGTGCGAGATAATGCCAGAGAAGCTGTCCAACGAACAATTGAAGTGCTGCACGATGGCGAGTTTGTTTACCAAATGGATAGTGGGGCAAAAATTCAGGTAAGAGTAGAGATAGATAAAAGTAAACGCCGGGCAACAATTGATTTTACTGGTACCTCCAGTCAACTAAATAGCAATTTTAATGCCCCGCGTGCGGTTACTCAAGCAGCAGTATTATATGTATTTCGCACTTTAGTCGATGATGATATTCCTCTTAACGATGGCTGTTTAGAACCTCTAGAAATTATCGTTCCCGAAGGTTGTATGCTCAACCCTACCTATCCTGCGGCTGTGGTAGCGGGTAATGTAGAGACTTCTCAAACTATCGTCGATGCTCTCTACGGAGCCTTGGGTGTAATGGCTGCTTCTCAGGGAACGATGAATAATTTTACTTTTGGCAACGCCAAACATCAGTATTATGAAACGATTTGTGGCGGTTCTGGTGCGGGAGCAAATTTTAATGGTACCGATGCCGTTCAAACTCACATGACTAATTCTTTACTTACCGATCCTGAAGTATTGGAGTCTCGCTATCCCGTCCTTTTAGAAAGCTTTAGCTTGCGTCAAGATAGTGGCGGTAAAGGTAAATATGTAGGTGGCGATGGCGTAGTTAGAAAACTTCGGTTTTTAGAGCCGATGACGGCAGGAATACTATCGAGCCATCGCCTAGTCCCTCCTTTTGGGCTAAAAGGCGGACAGGCTGGAAAAGTCGGTAAAAACTATATTCAAACGGACAAAACCGATCGAGAATTAGACAGTACGGCTACGGCAGAAATGGAGCCTGGAGACGTGTTTGTTATTGAAACCCCTGGTGGTGGTGGGTATGGCGAAGAATAGTAATATGAAATCCAAAAAAGAATGCTACAGATTGGGAGACGAGGAGACAAGGAGACGGGGAAGAACTTCTCCAGTAGAAAGAGCGCCCCTAGCCCCGTTCCTATGCTCTTGATTTTTTACTGGTCTATCGCGGCTTTATCTGTTTCGTCTATAATACACTCATGCATTCTTAGAGTCGCCGCAGCCGCATAGTTACGTCCAGAAGCCATATCGGGATTAAAACTGTTACCAGTTTCGTTATATGCCGAAGCAACATTGCAATAAGCCGACATTTTGCTAATCAAATCTTGTCCCCAATGACCTGCAATATCGGTAAAATTAGTAGCTTCTCGATTGGTTACTAGCTCTGCATCCATTCCTTGCTGGGTTTTGGCAAATTTGGCAGCATTTTGTAAAACTGCGATTAACTCCGCTCTAGTAACGGGTTGCTCTGGTCTAAACGAACCGTCGGGATAACCAGCCACAATTTCTTGGTTTTTTGCCCACTCAATTTTTGCCGCACTCCAACGATCGGCAGCCACATCGGGATAGGGTTGAGTGTTAACTTCGTTGGGTGTTTGAACCTCTACACTACCAGTGGTTTCTAAAGCTCCAAATACCATCGATACTAGTTGCTCTCTGGTTAAAGACTCTTCGGGACGAAAAGTATTGTCTTCAAAGCCAGCAATAAAGCCTAGTGCTACGGCATCTTCAATTTCCTGGGCATAGATATCTCTACTGGTGTCGCTAAAACTAGTAGCTACTGTAGTAGGTGGAGTAGGAGGAGCATCACCAGCAGCAGCGATCGCCGCACTGTCACCACTCAGGTAATAGTGACCGAGAACATTGCCGTCGATAGTTTTTTTGGTCAGTTCCCAGCCTGGATTTAAATATATTTTGTGGTACTCACCTTTTTGTTCGCCAAAAGTTGTACCAATTACCGTGCGGGAGCGGTCGTTACGGTTTTGAGCCACTAACTGTAACGTGTCTCCTTTGGGAACTATACTCAACAAATAATCGAGACTGGTATCCTGTCCGTCGAGGCGCACCGAATAGCCGTTACTATCGGTAGCGCGATTACAGCTACCTGTAAAATCAAAGGTAGTCCACAGTGGATCGATAATAGTTGGTTGAGAACCGCTTTCACTCCAGCATTTCTGTTGACCTGGAATTTGTTCGATGACCGCCAGGTTATAGCCAATACTGCCTGCGGGAACGGCAATAGCTGCTACTTGCTGTTCTGGTACGTCTGTCTCGGTTACGTCTACTGCTTTGGCGGCGAGAAAAGGTACCGTGCTGCTAAAGATTGCTGTGGCGACTGCTGCTGTTTTTAATCTGCTAGAAATCATAGTATCTACCTTATTGTGGTAACGAATACGATTAAAACTCAAAACTTTAAATTCGTCCTCTATAATCCAAATTTTTTTGTTAACCTCAAACCGAAAAGCGATAAAGCGATCGCGTTTTAAATTACAACGAAACTTAATTGACTAAGGGTCTAATTTAAATGTTCCCCAATTATTTTGCTCTAATATAGCTCCTGCGATCGCCAAAGCGGTTATCGGTGCGGTAACGGCGCGTAAAATTCGCTTTCCCAAACTAACTTGTCGATAGCCAAAAGATATCGCTAGTTCGATTTCTGCTTCTGTCCAGCCGCCTTCACAACCAGTAGCTATAACTATTTCTCCCTCGCTTACTTCCTGCAAACATTTTGCTAAAGATGGTTTATCGCCTCTGGCTACACAAAGAAATTTTTGTGATAAATCTGCCGTATTATTTAAAGCTTCTTGCCAGGAGACAGGAGTGGCAATATAGGGAACGATTTGTCTTTCTGACTGTTCGGCAGCTTCGGCAGCAATTTTACGCCAGCGTTGTACTTTATTCGGACTGGGTTTGAGAATGGTGCGATCGCTAATTACGGGAATAAAATTATTTACTCCCAACTCCGTACAGCAGCGTACTATTTGTTCGTAACCGCTACCTTTAGGTAAGGCAGCGATCGAGGTGATTGACTGCGATAATTCGTTGTCAATGTCTAGTGGTTCGATAATGTTGGCAGAGGTTTCTCTAATTTCTGCGCTCCAGGCTTGACCGAGTCCATTCATAGCAATAAAGCGATCGCCCGTCTTCAATCTTAATACTCTAAGTAAATAATGCTGTTGCGCTGGCGTTAGAGTAATTTGGCGATCGCGTATTTGAGTGTTTTCTATAGTTAGACGGTAGGTCAAGAGTTAGCAGTAAGTAGCAAGTATCAAGTCAAAATAATTTACTTATTACCTATTATTTATTACTTTTTTAAAGCTTAAAGCCTATGAATACTAGCATACCAATTACACTTTTTAGCAAGCGGACAGTTACTACAGGCAGGTTTTCTAGCAGTACATACCTTAGCTCCAAAATCGAGTAAAGTTAGATTCCAGCGACCGACTTTTCTCTGCGGTGCAGTTAATTCTGCTGCCTGCCAGAGTAGTTTACAACGGGATTTTACTCGTTCTCCCTGCAAACCAAAAAAGCGTTCTAAAATGCGAGCTACGTTGGTATCCAGCACCGCTAAAGGTTGGTTAAAGGCACAGGCACAAATCGCACGCGCCGTATATTTTCCTATTCCTGGTAGTTTTAATAATTGTATTTCTGAGTTTGGTACTTTTCCCCCCTCGTTGGCGATTATGTTGGCAGTTTCGTGCAGTCTAGAAGCACGAAAGAAAAGTCCCAAAGGTTGCAAAAAGTTCTCTATTTCAGTTACTTTTGCTTGACTTAAAATTTCTAAAGTAGGATAGCGACGGAGAAAATCTTCGTAAAGGGGTAAAACCGTAACCGCATCGGTTCTTTGCAGCAAAAACTCCGCTACTAAAATTTGATAGGGGTTTTTAGTTTGTCGCCAGGGAAAGTCTCTAAGGTTAGTTTTTTGCCAGGCTAGCAGCTTGCGACGATACCAGCTAACTTTTTCAGGAACGAGTAGTTCGTTAATTTGCTGTTCTCTAGAGGCGATCGAATTTGTGTTTTTCTTGGCGATTGGCGATGCCAGCGCGCCTAGCGCGATCGCATTATTCATGAGGCTAAGTGGTTGGGTTCAGTTGTATTTTAAATAAAATTTTTTAGTTAGAGCGACAATCTTGTGTTTTTAAGGCTGAAGATAGATTTTTAAAAGCCAATTGAGCTTCTAGATTAATAATAACGATCGAAATATAGTTGAAAATTAATATGAGTGAAGAAAAAAAGAAAGTTGTATCTAGAACTAATCCCGATGATGCTGAAGCGGGTAAAGGTGCGCCAGGGCAACAAACAGGCGTACAGACCGCTCAGACTACAGCAGTAAATCCTCCCGATGCAAAAATTCCTTCTGGTGCAGATGTAGAACAGAACGTTAAACAGGTAGAGGCGGAAAAAGAACAAGAAGCTGGTACGGGGATGAAAACCACTGATGGTTATACTGTTGATGAATCAGGTCGTCTTGACAACTACCCTGTAGAACCAGAGCCTTATGTAGAAGAAAAATAATTGTTTAAATTCAAACTAACATTTGTCTGTCGATAAATAAACAAAAATAAAGTATTGATAATAGAGAGATCTAGTCTCTCTTTTTTTCTGTTTTTTATTTTTAGTAACCAGCAAACAAAAATCGAGCTATCCTAAACAACAGATAAGATAGAGCGACTCGGAAAAAAGCTATGTTTGGAAAGCAATCTGCAAAATCACAAAGATCGGAAAAGCCACAAAACTTACAGGATATCCAACTTTCACCGCCAGAGACTTTATCCGCACCCGCTTCCCAGTCGGACACCCTTTTTCAAGCAGAACCGCAGGTAGTTCCAGAGTCAGAACTAGTCAATACCGTCGAAAAAATTAGCCGTATCGTGTCTCCCTATTTTGTGGTAATTGTTGGTTTGGCTTTATATGAAAACAATTTTTTATTCGGTACGATTTTAATTGCTACGGGAATTCTTTCTTTGCTAAAAGTTTCAGCTAACGATGTTGCCGCTTTTTTTGAATGGTTGAAACAGTTTTTCGGCTTTGATAATACTCAAATGTAGTCGAGCTATAGCAGGCGATCGCTCGAAGATATTATTTGTGTTTTTTGTAGCTAAATTTGCCAGGCTTTTTGCAGTTTGTCCCATAAACTCACAAAAGTCTGTTTAACCTCATTTTGGAAACTCCAGCGTTGAAAAGCTCTTTCGTAATCTGCTCCTTGAGTTTGGTAAGCTTTCCAGCCATTTAACGCCAGTGCCAGTCCCCAAAATAGCATTACATATAACGACCAGGAAGCTACGCCAGCCAGCAAGAGATTAAAAGAAACTAGAAAAGTATTGATAATTAGATATTTAGTCAGCCTTTGCTGAAATGTTTGCCGACGATACAGGTTGAATTCTTGACGTTTTTGAGCGATCGCTTTTTGCTCTAACCAGTCGCGTTCGGCAGTTTCAATTGAGGAGCGATCGATATCTAATTCAGAAGCAATTTCCCAAAGCTGTTCCCTGCTCAATTCTTCCTTATTTTGTCTGCGAGCGATCGCTACTTGTAAAATTTGCTGGATATCTTCTGAGCTATATGATTCTGGATAATGCACGGCTGTATATGGATAGTAAGGTAAATAGGTAGCTCTCCACTACATACTACTATTATGCCTAAAGTCCCTCTAGTCGATACCGTAATCTAGTTGACGGTTTTTACTCTACTCTATGAAAATCAATAGAGGTTAATCTTTCGTTACAATTTTTAGTAGATACTCAAGTTACGCTGCTACTAATAAACTTATTATTTATTTTAAAAAACTTTTAGCTAGTAGTAATCAAACAAACTTAACAGCGAAAATAAACGCAATTATAGTTATTTATCCAAAATTTTCGTTACGTAAAATTAAATATAGGAGGACAACCTATGAACGGTAATATCCGCATAGGCAATTTATTTGGCATTCCCTTTTTTATCAATCCTTCCTGGTTTTTTGTCTTAGGATTGGTGACATTGAGCTATGGCTCGAATTTAACGCGCTTTCCCGAGTTATCAGGTTTTTTACCCTGGATATTAGGTTTTATTGCAGCAATACTTTTATTTGCTTCGGTATTGGCTCACGAACTAGGTCATAGCTTGGTGGCGATCGCTCAAGGTATTCCCGTTAAATCGATTACCTTATTTATCTTTGGCGGCTTGGCTACATTGGGTAAAGAATCGGATACTCCCCTACAGTCATTTTTGGTAGCGATCGCTGGACCGTTAGTTAGCATATTACTATTTGGCTTATTTGCATTTGTCGCCGTTAGCTTTTCCTTTCCCGCACCTGTAGAAGCCATTTTACAACTACTAGCTTCGATTAATTTAATTCTGGCATTATTCAATCTCATTCCAGGACTTCCTTTAGATGGCGGTAACGTACTTAAATCGATTGTCTGGAAGATTACAGGTAATCCTAATAAAGGAGTAATCTTTGCAGGTAGAGTCGGTCAGGTTATTGGTTGGATAGCCATTGTCATTGGTGGACTATCTATTTTAGGTCTTAGCCCTATTGGTGGTAGTTTTTGGACGCTGCTTATTGGTTGGTTTTTACTGAGAAACGCTGGATTTGCGGCACAATCAGCTACAGTACAGGAAAAATTAGACCGCTATACGGCTGAGGATGCAGTTATACCCAATAGTCCAGTAGTAGTTGGTAGTTTAACTGTTAGAGAATTTGTGAACGATTACGTAATCGGACAAACTCGCTGGAAAAAGTTTTTAGTTACCGATGAAGCAGGGAAATTAACGGGAGCAATTTTATCAGAAGATTTAAAACAAATTCCTACTTCTGATTGGAATCAAGTACGAATAGAAGAATTAGCCAAACCCGTAGCAGAAAATAAAGTTATTGCGGCAGATACTTCTTTACTCGAAGTAGCCAAATTAATTGAAACTAAAAACATCGGTGAATTGACCGTAGTTAGAGAAGATGCTACGGTAGTTGGCTTATTAGAAAAGGCTTCGATCGTAAGACTTATGGAAAAAGAAGGGCAACAAAAAACTCAAGAAGTTGTTATCGATCCAGAAAAGCCCGAAAAAACTTATGTAAATTAAGTTCTTAACTCCAGCGAATAGCTGAAGCATTAAAAAGGATGGGCATTGCCCACCCTTTTTATTTGGCATATCTTTACTGTAAGTTAGTCAGTACTGCCAACTTGCAAGGATTTTTCGGCAGCTTTAGTCCATTCAGTATGGAAAAATTCACCTCTAGGTTTGTCAATTCGTTCGTAGGTGTGTGCGCCAAAATAATCTCTCTGTGCCTGAGTTAAATTTTGCGGCAGGCGATCGCGACGATAGCTATCAAAATAATCGAGAGAGGCACTAAAAGCAGGAATGGCAATGCCCAAAGTATTAGCAGCCACCAAAACTTCTCGCCAAGCATCCTGACGGCTTAAGATAGATTCTTTAAATTCAGGTGCGAGTAATAAATTAGGCAAACCAGGATTATCGTTAAATGCCTGTTTTATCTTATCTAGGAAACCAGCGCGAATAATACAGCCACCTTTCCAAATGCGAGCGCACTCGCTTAAATTGAGGTTAAAGCCGAACTGTTCCGATGCTTTGCTTAAAAGTGCCATGCCTTGAGCATAAGAACACATTTTCGAGCAGTATAAAGCATCTCGTACTTTGTTAATAAAAGCCTGCTTATCTCCATCATATTTGCTGCTGCCAGGTCCTGACAGCTCTTTTGAAGCTGCTACCCGCTCCTCTTTAAAAGAAGACATAACCCGAGCATTAACAGCAGCATACATAGTAGGAATGGGTACGCCAAGTTCCAAAGAACTTACAACAGTCCAACGTCCCGTTCCTTTTTGTCCTGCCGCATCGAGAATTGATTCTACCAAAGGCGAATTGGTTTCGGGGTCGGTATATTTAAAAATATCGGCAGTAATTTCAATCAGAAAAGAATTTAACTCTTCAGTCTCATTCCATTCGCTAAAAACTTGGTGTAGTTCTTGTGCGCTTAATCCCAAACAATTTTTTAAAATGTCGTAAGCTTCGGCGATAAGCTGCATATCGCCATACTCAATACCGTTGTGCACCATCTTGACGTAGTGACCCGCACCACCAGGACCAATATAGGTAACGCAAGGTCCGTCATCTACCTGAGCGGCAATTTTGGTTAAGATTGGCTCCAAATCTTTGTATCCCGCTTCAGTGCCTCCTGGCATCAAACTAGGACCTTTTAACGCTCCTTCTTCACCACCGCTTACACCCATACCGATAAAGCCCAATCCTGCGGTTTCTAGTTCTCTAGTACGTCTTTCGGTATCTTCATATAGAGAATTACCACCGTCGATAATGGTATCTCCTTCTTCAAGTAGGGGTTTTAACTGACCGATTACCGCATCAACAGGACTTCCTGCTTTAACCATAACTAAAATGGTACGAGGTCGTTCGAGAATTTGCACGAATTCTTCCAGAGAATATGCCGCTTTAATGTCTTTATCTTTTGCTCTTTCCGCCATAAATTTCTCAGTTTTGGTTGAGGTGCGATTGTATACTGCAATTGGAAAACCCCTGCTTTCTACATTGAGAGCGAGATTTTCTCCCATTACAGCCAAACCAATTACGCCAAAAGTTCTTTTTGTCATACTATTTAAACCTGCTCCTGATGGTCTTTACTTCTGTTGTCTGAGGCAGAAATAGAAACGATTTGTACCGCTTCTTGGTTGCTCATACTCTTGCCAGCATTTGTTTAACTGTACAAATTCCGACACCAAAAGGCTAACGCAGTTTTATAGTAGAGATTTGTTCTTTAATTAACTCTTTGAGATTTTAAAATTTCGAAATGTAAAATAATTGCTGCTATAAAGAGCGCGATGGCAAGGGATTTAGAGCGAGCGAGATAGCGGATGTCTTAAAATAATAAATGAATCTTATAAAACCCACGCAAATTCAATCTTTATCAAAAAACTTATGTCTGTTTTGGCAGCGATCGCAGTTTTAGGTTTATTAATCGTAGTTCACGAATTAGGTCACTTTGCAGCAGCTCGGTTGCAAAAAATCTACGTCAATCGTTTCTCAATTGGTTTTGGTCCTACTTTACTAAAGTATCAAGGTTCGCAAACCGAATACGCCATTAGAGCTTTTCCTTTGGGAGGTTATGTCGGCTTTCCTGATGAAGACCCTGACAGTACGATTCCCCCCGAAGATCCCAACTTACTCAGCAATCGTCCCGTACTCGATCGCGCGATCGTAATTAGTGCTGGAGTAGTAGCTAACCTAATTTTTGCTTACTTTTTGCTGGTCGGTCAAGCCGCAACCATTGGCTTTCAAGAAATTAATCCTCAACCTGGGGTTTTGGTTCCTCAAGTGTTAGAAGAAACTAACTCTGCCGCAATGCAGGCAGGTATCGAAGCAGGAGACGTAATTTTAAAAGTTGGCGATCGCGATTTAGGAGAATCGGCTCCAGCTTTAGAAACGCTAAGAACTATTATCCAAAAGTCTCCAGAACAACCTTTAGAGCTAGAAATTTCTCGAAAAGGCGAAGTGATGCCCTTAACGGTTACGCCCCAGGCTGGTCGCGATGGCAAAGGAAAAATAGGCGTAATGCTCGCTCCTAACGGGGAAGTAGTTCGTCGTCGTGCGGAAAATATCATTGCTGCTTTTACCTCTAGTGCCAACGAATATCAAAGAATCGCCCAGCTTACCGCAAGGGGTTTCTGGCAGCTAATTAGTAACTTTGGCGAGAATGCCGAACAGGTAGCAGGTCCCGTGGCAATCGTTGCTGTTGGTGCCGAATTAGCCAGCAATAACGTAAGTAATTTATTTCAGTTTGGTGCTTTAATTAGTATCAACCTGGCAATTATCAATATTTTGCCCCTACCAGCTTTGGATGGCGGTCAGCTAGCTTTTCTAGCTGTTGAAGGAATTAGAGGCAAACCAATACCCAGTAAAATTCAGGAGAGTATCATGCAAACTGGGTTAGTGTTGTTACTGAGCTTAGGTGTATTTTTAATAGTTCGCGATACGGTTAATTTGGCGTTTTTCCAAGAGCTATTTCAATAAGTGAATTCTCTAACCCGCGAAAGACGAGCGAGAAAAATTTTGGCTGTACTAGAAACTTTGTATCCAGATGCTACTTGTAGTCTCAATTACGAAACGACCGTACAGCTTTTGGTAGCAACAATCCTTTCGGCTCAGTGTACCGACGAGAGAGTAAACCGAGTTACTCCAGCATTATTCGCTCGTTTGCCCGATGCTATTTCTCTAGCAATGGCAGATCGTCAAGAGTTAGAAAGTTTGATTCGTTCTACTGGCTTTTTTCGTAACAAAGCCAAAAACATTCAGGGTGCCTGTCAAAAAATTGTCAGCGATTTTCAGGGTTTAGTACCCCAAACTATGGAAGAACTACTAGAGTTGCCAGGTGTAGCCCGTAAAACAGCTAACGTCGTTCTCGCACATGGTTACGGCATTATTGAAGGCATAACTGTCGATACTCACGTTAAGCGTTTGAGCAATCGGTGGGAATTAACGCAATCGGACAATCCTTTGAAAATCGAACGGGATTTGATGCCTATGATTCCACAAGCGGATTGGGAAAACTTTTCAATCCGCACTATATATCATGGTAGGGCGATTTGCAAAGCCCGCAGTCCCAAATGTAGAATCTGTCAGCTGGCTTATTTTTGTCCTGCCGCTTCTAAGTATCTCAATGCCAATAGCAATGAACAATGAGCAATGAGCAATAACAATTGATATTCTCTTTCTCTGCTCGAACTTGACAATCTTATGACAGTGCAATGCAAAAATTTTTAGTGCGCTCGATCGCTTTAATGAAAATCTAAACTAGAGTTATAATAAGAGACTGTGTTTATTTTTAAGAACAATAATTATTTATGGCTAAAAAAAGTATGATCGAGCGAGAGAAAAAACGCGCTCGCTTAGTAGAAAAATATGCAGACAAAAGAGCGGAGTTAAAAGAGCAGTTTCGGACATCTACCTCAGCAGCCGAAAAGCTAGAACTTCAGCGTCAACTTCAGCAACTACCACGTAATAGTGCGCCGAGCCGCAAGCGCAATCGTTGTTGGGTAACTGGTAGACCTAGAGGCTATTACAGAGATTTTGGCTTATCCCGTAATGTTTTTCGTGAATGGGCGCATGAGGGACTGCTGCCTGGAGTAGTTAAGTCTAGCTGGTAAGATACAGTGTAAAGCAATTGGGCGATCGCCCATGCACAAAATAGCGATCGCCCTACAAAGGTAAAATCAATTCTAAATCCCAATTTGCCACTACAGCAGCTAGTTTTTGCGTATCTTCAAGTTGTATGTAAGGCAAAATTCCAATCACAGGTATTTGGGTTAAAGATTGGATTAAATCTATGGGAGTCAGATCGGCTATTTCAGCTTCCGACTGTAAGGGACGATTGCAGTTTAAAATAATTCCTTTTAATTCGATGTTCGAGCTGCGCGCTAGAGCTACATTCGCGACTGCTTGAGCGATCGCACCTAATTTTACTGGTACGATTAAAACCGTAGGCAACCTCCAACTTGCCGCTAAATCGGCTATGGTTAATTCTTCAGTAACGGGAGAGCCTAAGCCGCCTAAAGCTTCAACCAATACTAGATCTTGTTGCTGTCTCAAGGAGACTAAATTCTGCCATATCGAGTTGAGATCGACATTTTTTCCTTCTGCTGCAGCCGCAATAGGCGGTGCCAGAGGTTTGGCAAAACGCAGAGCAACTTGTGAAACAATTTTACTTGAGTCGCCAAATAGTTTCTGATATAGCTCGATGTCACCTACTCCTGTTTGAGCCAGCTTTAAGATTCCTATAGAATTAGCTCGGTTAGTGCGATCGAGCCAGTTCTGGTAATAAGCAGCTAAAGATACAGTAACGAAAGTTTTGCCGACATCAGTATCGGTACCTGCAATTAATAAGGCATTCACGCTAAGTTTATCTAGATAATTGGTCAAATGGAAAATATGTATAAGTGTATACTATTACTAACTATTTTTTACCTTTATTGAATGTTGTAATTTCTAGTTAAATAACCACCATAATTGGTAGATAAAAGAAGCTGGAGCCAATTAGAATATAAATTGAATTGTCAGATTGTGAATAATTTAGTCAAGCTTTCATTTAACTATCGAATATTCACGATCTAACAGAAAATTTATCTGAGTAAATTTTATTAGTTTATTAGTTGCGATCGAGCAAATACTATTAATATAAAAAAAGTTGCCTAAATTTACTTAGTAGCGTTCCTACTAAATATTTAGAATTTATCGCTTATTTTAGGTTTAATTGTCGTTGTCTGTCGATAACCTAAGAGTGATAATATTACCATGAATTAAGTTGAATCTATTTAACCGTGAGCTATACTACTTTAATTCCTCAGTCGATGGAGAAAAACCAGTTACTTTCAGACTCCAATCGTCTTAGATTGTTTTCTGGTTCTGCTAATGTCCCTCTCGCTCAAGAGGTATCCCGCTATTTAGGCATAGATTTAGCTCCCATGATTCGCAAGCGGTTTGCTGATGGAGAACTTTACGTACAAATTCAAGAATCTATTCGCGGAGCAGATGTATATTTACTTCAACCATGTTGCAATCCAGTAAACGATCATTTAATGGAATTAATGATTGTTATTGATGCCTGCCGTAGAGCCTCAGCAAGGCAAATTACAGCAGTGATTCCCTACTATGGTTATGCCAGGGCAGACCGTAAAACTGCGGGAAGAGAATCAATTACAGCCAAATTAGTTGCCAATTTATTCGTTCAAGCAGGAGCCAATCGGGTCTTGGCAATGGATTTACATTCCGCGCAAATTCAAGGCTATTTTGATATTCCCTTCGATCATGTTTATGGTTCGCCCGTTATTTTAGAATATTTAGCTAGCAAAAATTTTCGTGATATAGTTGTAGTCTCTCCCGATGTAGGCGGTGTAGCTAGGGCGAGAGCTTTTGCCAAAAAACTTGACGATGCACCTCTAGCGATTATAGATAAGCGTCGTCAAGATCATAATGTAGCTGAAGTTATGAATTTAATTGGCAATGTTAGAGGTAAAACTGCCGTCTTGGTCGATGATATGATCGATACTGCTGGCACCTTAACTGAAGGAGCTAGATTGTTGAGACAAGAAGGAGCGAGACAAATTTATGCTTGTGCTACTCATGCAGTTTTTTCTGGTGATGCTGTCTCCCGTTTGCAAAGTGGATTATTTGAAGAAGTTATCGTTACCAATACAATTCCTATTCCAGAAAAGAAACAATTCCCACAGCTAACTGTTTTATCTGTAGCTAATCTAATTGGGGAAGCAATTTGGCGCATTCACGAAGAAAGTTCGGTTAGCAGTATGTTTCGCTAGACCGAAAAATTAGCCAATTGAAAAAACGGTTGCGATCGCTCTAGAGCGCTTTTATTTTAGGAAAATACGCTGTCGATCGCATTTAATTTCATTTATGGTAACGGGATTTACAAAGTGCGGAATCAGTATCCGCAACCACTCGCTTAACCCAGATATCCTCATGCTATGGTAGTCTAAGAGCTAATTCTCACTATCTTTAGGATAGATTGGTCGTTCGTCTAGAGAACCCAAACGATCGAGTGGCCAAAAACGAACTATAGCTCGCCCAATTAAGTTTTGGCGGGGAACAAATCCCCAGTAGTGAGAATCATAACTATTGTTGCGATTATCGCCCAAGACAAGGTATCGATCGCTTGGTACTTCTATCGGTCCGTATTGATAGTCGGGAGCATCCTCAATATACTTTTCGCTTAAAACTTCGCCGTCGATATAAACTTCGCCATTTTTGACTTCTACGGTTTCTCCAGGAAGACCGATAACTCGTTTGATAAAAGCATCTTTAAAGTTTTGTTCCTTGAGTGTGTCGGTAGGAGAAAAAACTACTACATCTCCTCTTTTAGGTGGATTAAAGCGATAGCTCACTTTTTCTATAATCAAGCGATCGTTAATTTCTAACGTAGGCTCCATAGAAGAAGAAGGAATGTAGCGGGCTTCAGCAACAAAGGTACGAATTCCAAACGCTAAAATACCAGCAGATACCAAAGTTTTAAAAATTTCGGCAACAGGATTTTCTTCTTTTCTTGTCATCAGCAATATGTCCTTAACCAATAAATTTTTATGTTAATTTGCCAAGCTCGAATTCTTTTACCCGATGGCAACCTATTTTTGGGAGATGTACGGATTAATGACGGAAAAATTGTACAAATTGCTCCCGAAAATTCCCTTGATGAAACAGAAAAGGTAATTGATGCAGCAGGATTGACTTTATTACCTGGAGTTATCGATCTTTAAGTACATTTTTGCGAACCAGGATTGAAACCTAAAGAAGACTTGACTACTGCCAGTCGCGCTTGTGCGAAAGGTGGAGTTACGTCTTTTTTGGAAATGCCCAATACTCGACCTTTGACCACAACTCAAGCAGCATTAGATGACAAGTTAAGCCGAGCTGCAAACAAGTACCTTGTTAATTATGGCTTTTTTATGGGAGCAACGGCAGAAAATTTGTCAGATTACGTGATGCCAATCCTAGCTGCGGCATCAAAATATTTATGGGTTCTTCCCATGGAGATTTATTAGAATGTCTACTGCCGCAGCTAAAGCCTACAAAATTGACAATAAAGGAGCGATCGCTGTAGGCTATGATGCCGATTTGGTAATGGTGGATTTAGAAAATTATCGTACCGTCGACAATCAAGATTTAGACACAAAGTGTGGTTGGAATCCTTTTCAGGGCTGGAAATTGACTGGCTGGTCAGTAGTTACTATTGTTAACGGACAAATTGTATACGAGCGAGGAACACTTCATACAGAAGTCAGAGGTAAAGCTCTAACTTTTGCCGAATAATTTACCAATTTATGATAATTATGTTTTTACCAATGGTCAGAGCAGGCTGCGGAGCGTATTGGCGAGCTTCCGCTTGGCGAGGAAACCTCGCCGCTTATTTCGCCGCTTGTATCCGCGGCAATCTCTGACTCTAACTATTCGCTCTAATGAGTATTAGTAACACTCTAGAATCTTTCTCTTTACCAGAGTTGTTTCGCCTGATAGAACAGAGCAGTAAGTCAGGTCGTCTGATCGTGCAGATTCCTCAAGGGCTAAAAAAACTCGGGCAGAATAGCTCGGTTTACTATATTTGGTTCGATCGAGGTTACTTGATTGCCGTTAGTAACTGCCTGAACTACAGGGGAACGATCGATTTGATTGGCGATCGCGGTTGGTTGAGTCCGCCAATTATCAAGCGACTCCGCATCCTGTGTCCTCCTCAAGTACCTTTAGGAGTATATCTGGTAAAAATGAAGCTACTAAGTCGCGAACAGCTTAGTTTGGTTTTTCAGCTACAGCTTCATCAGGTCTATCAGTTGTTTTCCCTCAGCTGCGGGAGTTTTAAATTTGATGAGTTTGGCGAACTACAAGATCGCATTTTGACTCTTCCCTGGTTAGAAATGACGGGCTACAAAATTAGAACTATAGAAGTGTCTTTATATGCTTTAAGGCTGATTGAAAACTGGGAGATGTTTACCGACCAGTTACCCGAAGCTAGTTTTGCTCTCAAACGTTTAGTTGCCCAGCCTCACCTCAAGCTAATTGCTGTAGAACGTCAGGTGTGGGAACTAGCAGACGGTGTTACTTCTATAGCCAATATGGCTAGAAAAACTCTACTGCCTGAAAAAGAAATTCAAATTGCTGCCTTTAGAATTATGGTAGTAGGATTAGTTGAAGAAGTTTTTCTTTCCAATTACGGTTGGCAGATGCTAAACGAAAATTATTCGAGTTTTGCTAACAAGAACATTACTTCAACCCCCGCAGCCAACCGAGACAGTAAAAAACTAACTAGTAATTTAATAGAATTTATCACCGACAAATTTACCAAAAAATCTCACACTACCTGAAGTAATCTTAAAGAGCCAGAGCAAATACTAGCGCTCGCATTTAGTTAACGTAGCAGCAGAATAGCGACTGATTGGCTTTGGAAATCTTTGTTACTAGCCAACAGTTGCTCTCAACATAGATTAATTATTACAATAAATAATTATAGATTTTTATTGTTTCAAGGTTTAAGATCTAAACCTAGTAAATTTTAATTTGATTTTTGGTCTTTAATTCAAAGCACTAATTAAATTTGTCGAACCAATTGGTAACTTATGAAAAATCCAGCTTTATTACAAGAACCTCGTTACGAACCTGCGATTGTTATTCCCCTCAAACAAGAAGCTTCTTTATTAGATTGGCTAAAAGCTAGCGGTCGTCTTATTCCTCGCGAACCCGTAGAAAAAGAGAATGTTACCAGTGAAGACGATTTAGAAGCTTTGATTGACAACGAAGACGATTTTGAGGATAGCGAAGACGTATAGTTTGTGTAGTCTAGCTATTGCCTAGTTCAGCTATTTATCTTGGTAGTTTATTTGTTGTCGTTGGTAAGCTGTTGTTGAAAGCGTTGTTTTCCTGTTAAATTTTTATCGAAAATATATTAACTAGGTTTAATTGTGGGTGCTAAATCGCTTTCAACTCCAAAATCGTTTGCTCCCTCTGGATTGAGTTTACTTGTAGCTTTAAGTTCAATCCTTTTGTTAGGAGCGATAGCTTTAGATGGTTTTTCTGGTAGATTTGCCAACGGCACAGATTGCCTTGTCTTTCCCCTATTGACATCGGGTGTAATTAGTATTCTTTTAGGTTGGGCGGTAATTCCCTGGTTAAACCGCCTTAAAACAGGACAAATTATTCGGGAAGACGGTCCCCAAACTCATTTACAAAAAGCAGGTACACCTACTATGGGAGGAATTTTTTTTGTGCCTGTAGCGGTATCGATTGCTTTAGTTTGGACTCAATTTAATTGGGAAACAGTAGCTGTAGCCTTAGTTACTTTAAGCTATGGCAGCATTGGCTGGCTTGATGATTGGCAAGTATTGCGCCGCAAATCTAATAAAGGTATTTCTCCCAAAACCAAACTATTGCTGCAAATTGCAGTAGGAATTTTGTTTGCTCTCTGGTTACTGTGGCAGCAACTTCCTGCAATTACTACTATAAGTTTGCCTGGATTTGACTTGTCTTTAGGGTTGTTGATATTGCCTTTAATTGTTTTTGTTTTAGCAGCAGAAAGCAACGCTACCAATCTTACTGATGGAGTAGATGGTTTGGCGGCAGGCACGGGAGCGATCGCTTCATTGGCTTTGGCAGCAATTGTTGCTCCTAGTTCTCCAGATTTAATGATTTTTTGCGCCTGTCTGAGCGGTAGCTGTTTGGGATTTTTGGTTTACAATCGCAATCCTGCCACTGTATTTATGGGCGATACGGGTTCTATCGCTTTAGGTGGAGCTTTAGCTGCGGTAGGCATTATTAGCAGCAATTTGTGGGCTTTGTTTGTAGTTAGTGGGATTTTTTTTATCGAGTCACTGTCAGTAATTGTTCAGGTTGGTTACTACAAGGCTACAAAAGATGAAACTGGTAAAGGTAAGCGTTTGTTTAAAATGGCACCAATTCACCATCATCTCGAACTTAGTGGCTGGTCGGAAACGCAGGTTGTAGGTTTGTTTTACGCGATCGCCATTTTCTTAGGAGTCTTAGCTTTTTTTATTCGTTAACTTAAAATAAGAGGCATTTTAAAGTATCGCAATACATTCAATTTCAATTAACACATCTTTTGGTAGGCGAGATACCTCAACGCACGATCTTGCAGGCGCAGATGCTTCAGAAAAATATCGAGCGTAAACTTGATTTACCTTGGCAAAATCAGCTAAATCTTTAAGAAAAATGCTAGTTTTGACTACGTTTGTCCAGTGGGCATCTGCTTCTTTTAAAATTGCCTCGATATTGTTCATTACTTGCTCTGTCTGCCTGATAATATCTTCGGCGACAATCTCTCCTGTCTGAGGGTCGAGAGCAATTTGACCTGCTAAAAACAGCATCTGTCCTGTAGCGGCGATCGCTTGATTGTAAGGACCGACAGGTGCGGGTGCTTTACTGGTGCGAATAATTCTATCGATCGTCATGGGTATGCTTTGTTGGAATTAAATATAGGTACTCCATACTAGTCCTGCAATTAGCAAACCAGAACTAGTTAAGTAGAGATTAACTGCAATAAATTTACTATTGCTAACTTTAGCAGGACAATCGTGATAGCAATTAATATGATTTATTAATTGCGCTGCCCAGGGTAAACTAGCGAAAACGATCGATGTCAGCAACGGTAAGTAGCCTAAAATAATCCCAATTACCGTAAGTATATAAATACTAGCAGTAGACCAGGCCAGAATTTGCGCTCCAGTTTCCGTTCCCAACCGCACTATTGGCGATCGCTTGCCTGCTGCTAAATCGTCTTCTACCTGATGAAAATGAGAACAGAATAGAATAATTGAAGTGCTAATGCCGATAATTGTAGAGATAGCTAGATTTGATGCAGAAAAGGTTTCGGTTTGAGCGTAATAGGCAGCAGAAACTGCCCCAGGACCAAAGGTAAAAAAGCAGATTATCTCTCCCAATCCTAAATAGCCCCAACGAAAAGGAGGACCTTGGTAAGCATAGCCCAACAGACAGCATAATGAAACCAAACCCAAAACCGTAAAGTCTTGCTGCCACCAAGTCAAAGCTAAAATACCGAGTAATCCACAACTCAAGAAAATATTGGCGATCGCAAAGACCAAAGATTTATTACCAGTCAAATTTACTACCGAATGGGCTTTATTTACGTCAATACCAGTTTCGGAGTCAAAAACATCATTAGTTAAGTTCAACCAGGCTAAGATCGAAATTGCTGCCGCCAGAAAAGTACCGAAAGCTCGAACGTCAAACAGACGAGTATCAAAATATGCCATTGCAGTGCCAACAGCGATTGGAACAACCGCTACACTATAAATAGGAGGTTTGATTGCGGCTAACCATAGTTGGGAATTTTTGGTGATTGTTTGCTCGAATGCCATGAAAATTCTACTAAATGGAATTGTTTGATTATGACTTGGCTGAGTTAGATCGCAATAATCGCTCGTATTTTGCTATCGCGTTAGCCAATCAAGTATGGATTTTATCAAGTATGGATTCTTTAATTTACTTGATTTCACGAAAGTTCATCAGCAACCACAGTAAGACTAGTCACAACTAATTGAAGCTTTGGTAAAAGGCACAAAGTAGAAAAGATACAACCTAGCAATCCAAGAGCGGGAGACATACTAGATTACATAGTTGCTTTATAAAAACTAAAGTCAATAATTATTAATTTTGTTTAATAATGCAGTTTGTTAAGTTTATTAAAATAGCTTTCATAACAAACTAGCAGAATTTAATAGAAAAATTAATTCAAATGTCGCTAAACATTTGAATTCAAAGACTGTATAGAGGCGCAAATCTTGTCAGTTATGACCTATAGTAATATAATCAATCTAAACAAAATTAATAATTTTTTCAATTAAATAATTATCGATATTCAAACAATTTTTCAGTTTTTAATATTTTGCTTTTTGTCTACTAACCTATAAGAATGTCAAAATTTAGAAATTCAATGACTCTCGTGCCCCAGGCTCATCAATCGGTTCCGAGTAATGTAGAACTAGACGATTTTTGGCATAACAAAAATTTACATTTTGCCGTCACGGATGAAACCAGAATTATTAGCTATACTCGAAGAATACCTCCTGCCGATCCCTTAGCTTTTTTACAAAAGTTTGCTTGTCCTAATAGCAAACACTTTTATTGGGAAAATCCTCGAAAACAAGAGGCAGTAGCTGCTTATGGAATTACTAAAAGCACAAATATCGCGTCTTTAAAGCGGTTCGAGCTAGCTCAAAAATTTGTTAAAGAGTGTTTTCAACAAATTATTAGAAAAGGAGAAAATAACTTGACAGAAGGCAAGCCCTGTGTGTTCTGTAATTTTACTTTTTCCCCAAAAGTTAGCGAAGAAAGTTTTTCAGTCAGTACGCTCTTTTTACCTCGATTTCAGCTAATAAGAAAAAACAAAAGTTATTATATCATTGTTAATTTTCCCCTTCAAGAATCCGACAGCGAATCAGCAATTGTCAAACAAATAGAGCAAAAAATAAATAGTATTAACTGGTCGGATTTTAAAATACAAATTAGCGACAGTTGTATTCAAAATAGCATTGATTATTCTGAAACTAGTAATTCAAAGCATTTCAAATCTGTAGTAAGTTTGGCACTAAGATCGATAGCCAAATCGGAACTTAGTAAAGTAGTTATCGCTCATACTACCGAACTTCAAGCTTCTATACCCTTTCAACTAATTAAATCTCTTAATAGCTTGAGAGAGCAACATCCAGACTGCTACATTTTTTCTACTAGTAATGGTCGAGGACAGAATTTTATTGGTGCCAGTCCCGAACGCCTGGTTAGTATTCAAAATAAGCAGTTAGTAACCGATGCGTTAGCTGGCTCTACTTCCAGAGGTAAGACAAGTACAGAAGATCTTTATTTAGCTAATTTACTACTTAAAAATCGCAAAGAAAAACGCGAACATCAGGCTGTAAGCAATTTTCTAATCGAACGCTTGCGTCAACTAAACTTAAAACCACAGCAGTTACCACTACAGGTTTTAAAACTATCTAATATACAACATTTATGGACACCAGTTTATGCTCATTTATCATTAGATATCGAACCTTTAGAAATTGTAGCGCGGTTACATCCTACACCCGCAGTTGCTGGTATACCTACAGCAATAGCATGTGAAAAAATTCAACAGTATGAAGAGTGCGATCGCTCGCTATACGCCGCCCCGTTAGGATGGGTCGATCTAGACGATAACTGTGAATTTATTGTTGGTATTCGTTCGGCATTAATTGATGGTAATCGCGCTCGTCTTTATGCTGGAGCGGGAATTGTTTCTGGTTCGGAGCCTGAAAAAGAGTTTGCCGAGGTTCAATTAAAGCTACAGTCTTTAATGAAAGCTTTAGTGCAAGCTTAAAATGATTGACTTTCGCAATAAAAATACTTTATGGGCTTCGGTTATAGCCTCTACTCTACAGCATTTGGGTTTATCCGATGTAGTAGTTTGTCCTGGTTCGCGTTCTGCTCCGTTAACGGTTGCTTTAGCACGGCATCGAGATTTAAAAACTATTCCAATTTTAGACGAACGCTCTGCAGCTTTTTTTGCCTTGGGAATTGCTAAAAGAACTAGCATACCTACCGTTTTAGTCTGTACTTCGGGAACTGCTGGAGCTAATTTCTATCCTGCTGTAATTGAGGCACAACAAAGTAATGTTCCTCTAATTATCTTTACTGCCGATCGCCCGCCGCAATTGCGTAACTGTCATGCAGGACAGACTATCGAGCAACTAAAACTATATGGGAACTATTGTAATTGGCATACAGAACTAGCTTTACCAGCAGCCAATTTAGAAATGCTGTTCTATCTCAGGCAAAATATTATTCAGGCTGTCAGGCGATCGCTGTTACCTTTTCCAGGTGTAGTTCATCTTAACGTGCCATTTTGCGAACCTCTGGCACCCATAGAGGAACCTGAAATAAAAGCTTTGCAATCGCAGTTCGATTTAGCTGACTTTTTTGAGGCTGTTATGCCTCTTCCCGTTACATTTAGCTCTCTTCAAGTTCCAATAGAACAGTGGCGGTCGTATGATAGAGGAATTATTATTGCAGGTTTAGCACAGCCAAGCAAACCAGGAGCTTACTGTCGAGCAGTCTCATTTTTATCTCAACTATTATCTTTTCCCGTACTTGCCGAAGCTTTATCGCCCGTACGCCATTATGCTTCACTCAATCCCTATTTAATTTCTACTTACGACTTTATTTTACGTGAGGAAAAAATAGCTGAAGAATTACTGCCAGATCTTGTAATTCAAGTTGGCGAACTCCCAACTAGCAAACAGTTGCGTAATTGGTTAAAAAGTATTTCTTGCCCACGGGTAATTATCGATCCTCGACCACAAAACTTCGATCCTTTGCATAGAAAAACAATTCATTTACCGACTTCTATCGAGCAAATAGATCGCGAACGAGCTAAAGGTTTAATTTATAACAAACAAACATCGCTTTATTGTCAGCAATGGTGTGAGCTAGAAACTAAAATCAGACAGAATATAAATTATGAAATGATGGCGAGCGATCGCCTCTATGAAGGTAAAATTGCTTGGTTACTTTCCCATAGTTTACCTGCCAAAACACCAATTTTTTTTGCCAACAGTATGTCGGTAAGAAACGCAGAATTTTTTCTACAGCCAAATGAGCGGCAAATTGTCCCTTATTTTTGTCGTGGTGCTAACGGAATTGACGGTACTTTATCGACAGCTTTAGGTATTGCTCACTGCAATCGCCCTACAGTTTTAGTATCCGGGGATCTGGCTTTACTACACGATACCAATGGCTTTTTAATCAGCAATAAGTTTCAAGGACATTTAACTATTATTTTGGTCAACAATAATGGTGGGGGAATTTTTGAAATGCTACCCATTTCTCAGTTTCAAGATATTTTTGAAGATTATTTTGCTACACCTCAAATAGTTGATTTTGCGAATTTAGCAGCTAGTTATGGTATTGCTTATAAAGCTATCACTCACTGGCAGCAGTTATCGAAACTATTAAACAATTTACCAAATGAGGGAATTAGAATTTTAGAATTGAAATGCGATCGTCAAATTGATGCCAAATTTTTACAGACCAATTTTTTTAAGCTTACAAAAAAAATAAAAATAAAAAAAAATTAAACAGATAAACAACTAAGTCTCGGCAAAAACAATACCCACTTCAGACTTAACTGAAGTGGGTATTATAATAGTTGAACCTGGCACTGAGCTATTTTCCCAGGAGGCTACCCTCCAAGTATCTTCGCCGCTACAGCGTTTCACTCTCGAGTTCGGGATGGAGTCGAAGTGGTTCCACCGTGCTCAAAGCACCAGGAATATCTCTATATCTCTGGTCTTTCCAACCCTCAAGACTGCATAAACCAAATCTTGCCGCCTCGTCAATTGCCATTGGGTAACATTCTACTTGATTTTGTTTGAGGTCAAGCCCTCGGTCTGTTAGCACGCCTCGGCTACAAACATTGCTGCTCTTCCACCTAGCGCCTATTAACGGGTGTTCTTCCCGTGACCTTACTGGATTACTCCATGAGAGCACTCATCTTGAGGTGGGCTTCCCACTTAGATGCTTTCAGCGGTTATCCGCTCCGCACTTGGCTACCCAGCGTTTACCGTTGGCACGATAACTGGTACACCAGCGGTGCGTTCTTCCCGGTCCTCTCGTACTAAGGAAGACTCCTCTCAATGCTCTTGCGCCTGCACCGGATATGGACCGAACTGTCTCACGACGTTCTGAACCCAGCTCACGTACCGCTTTAATGGGCGAACAGCCCAACCCTTGGGACCTACTTCAGCCCCAGGTTGCGATGAGCCGACATCGAGGTGCCAAACCTCCCCGTCGATGTGAACTCTTGGGGGAGATCAGCCTGTTATCCCTAGAGTAACTTTTATCCGTTGAGCGACGGCCTTTCCACGCAGCACCGTCGGATCACTAAGACCGTGTTTCCACCCTGCTTGAGTTGTCTCTCTCGCAGTCAAGCTCCCTTGTGCCTTTACACTCTCTGGCTGATTTCCATCCAGCCTGAGGGAACCTTTGTGCGCCTCCGTTACCTTTTTGGAGGCGACCGCCCCAGTCAAACTGCCCACCTGAAACTGTTCTTCTCCCGGCTTACGGGTTGAAGTTAGAATCCTAGCCTCGCTAGAGTGGTATCTCACATTGCGGCTCCCTATCCCCCACGAGGAATAGTTCTACGCCTCCCACCTATTCTGCGCAAGCGAAGCCCGAACCCAATTCCAGGCTACAGTAAAGCTTCATAGGGTCTTTCTGTCCAGGTGCAGGTAGTCCGTATCTTCACAGACGTTCCTATTTCGCCGAGCCTCTCTCCGAGACAGTGCCCAGATCGTTACGCCTTTCGTGCGGGTCGGAACTTACCCGACAAGGAATTTCGCTACCTTAGGACCGTTATAGTTACGGCCGCCGTTCACCGGGGCTTCGGTCGTCAGCTTCGCGCGTCACCGCGCTAACCAGCTTCCTTAACCTTCCGGCACTGGGCAGGCGTCAGCCCCTATACTTCCTCTTTCGAGTTGGCAGAGACCTGTGTTTTTGGTAAACAGTCGCCTGGGCCTCTTCACTGCGACCACCTCTCGGTGGCACCCCTTCTCCCAAAGTTACGGGGTCATTTTGCCGAGTTCCTTAGAGAGAGTTATCTCGCGCCCCTTAGTTTTCTCAACTTGCCTACCTGTGTCGGTTTCGGGTACGGGTCCAACCATTTCATCGTGCTACTGGCTTTTCTTGGCACTACTTTTTACTAGACTTGCTTCCAAAGCGCAACTCTAGCTATTCCTCATGCGTCCCCAGCATCACTCCCTGGTTGAAGTCAGGGAATATTCACCCTGTGTCCATCGACTACGCCTTTCGGCCTCGCCTTAGGTCCCGACTAACTCTCCGCGGACGAGCCTTCCGGAGAAACCCTTAGGCTTTCGGGGTTAGGGATTCTTACCCTAATTTTCGCTACTTAAGCCGACATTCTCGCTTCTGTGTCGTCCACACCTGCTTGCCGCTAGTGCTTCTCCCTTCACAGAACGCTCCTCTACCACTAGAATTTTCTAGTCCACAGCTTCGGCAGGATGCTTAGCCCCGTTCATTTTCGGCGCAGGAGCGCTTGACCAGTGAGCTATTACGCACTCTTTCAAGGATTGCTGCTTCTAGGCAAACCTCCTGGTTGTCTGTGCACTCCCACCTCCTTAATCACTTAGCTTCCATTTGGGGACCTTAGCTGGTGGTCTGGGCTGTTTCCCTTTCGACGATGAAGCTTATCCCCCACCGTCTCACTGGTCGAACTTCACGGAGTATTCTGAGTTTGCCTCACTTTGGTACCGCTCTCGCAGCCCGCAGCGAAACAGTGCTTTACCCCTCCGCTTTTCTTCGACCGCTGCGCCTAAACGCATTTCGAGGAGAACCAGCTAGCTCTGGGTTCGATTGGCATTTCACCCCTAACCACACCTCATCCGCCGGCTTTTCAACGCCGGTCGGTTCGGACCTCCACTTGGCTTTACCCAAGCTTCATCCTGGACATGGTTAGATCACCCAGGTTCGGGTCTACAACTAGTGACAATACGCCCTCTTCAGGCTCGCTTTCACTTTGGCTTCGGATTTTTTCTCCTTAMCCTGCCACTACCTGTAAGTCGCCGGCTCATTCTTCAACAGGCACACGGTCAGACGTTCAATCGTCCTCCCATTGCTTGTAGGCTAACGGTTTCATGTTCTATTTCACTCCCCTCGCCGGGGTTCTTTTCACCTTTCCCTCGCGGTACTGTTTCGCTATCGGTTACACAGTAGTATTTAGCCTTACGAGGTGGTCCTCGCTGATTCACACGGAATTCCACGAGCTCCGTGCTACTCGGGATCCAGCCTGGTGGCTTCGGCTTTCGACTACAGGACTTTCACCTTCTCTGGTGCAGTTTTCAGCTGCTTCGTCTAGCTTGTTCCTTCCTTGATGGCTGTCCCACTACCCCAACAACCTTAGTCGTTGGTTTAGGCTGCTCCCGTTTCGCTCGCCGCTACTCGGGGAATCGCTTTTGCTTTCTCTTCCTCCAGCTACTAAGATGTTTCAGTTTGCTGGGTTGGCTCGCATCTACTTATATATTCGGTAGACCGTTCTAATAGGTTGCCCCATTCGGAGACCTCCGACTCATTGCTTGCTTCCAGCTCCTCGGAGTGTTTCGTCGGTCGCCACGTCCTTCTTCGCCTCTGTGTACCTAGGTATCCACCGTTAGCCCTTTGTAGCTTGACCTATTTATTTGGTCTTGCTCGGTAATTTTTACTTACCTGGACTTTATCTTAGTTTTTTGTTACCTAATGACAATTTTTACTTGGCTTTAGTTTTGTTTTATGCAGTTTTCAAGGTTCTGTTGCTGAGTTTAACCCCCAGCATTCTCTCTCGCTTTAGCTATTTTGAGAGATGGTGCTAGTCGTTGCTACTCTTGGCTTTCTAGTTTCTGGTGGAGGTAAGCGGACTTGAACCGCTGACATCCTGCTTGCAAAGCAGGCGCTCTACCAACTGAGCTATACCCCCACAAATTTCAGAAGTCAATTGTAGCTTTGATAAGTTTCTTACTTATTACTTTCTACTTTTTACTTCTTACTTAATTTAGTGGTGGGCCATCCTGGACTTGAACCAGGGACCTCACCCTTATCAGGGGTGCGCTCTAACCACCTGAGCTAATAGCCCTTTGTTTCTATTAATGGCGAACCCAATCTAGTTTGACGAAATTTTTACCCTTCACCTGCTTGCTTGATGACCTTGGGGATTTTGTGGTGTCTGGCAACAGCTTTGTTGCTATTGCTTTTCCATCGGTCTCCCTTTAAGGAGGTGATCCAGCCACACCTTCCGGTACGGCTACCTTGTTACGACTTCACCCCAGTCACCAGCCCTGCCTTCGGCATCCCCCTCCTCGAAAGGTTAGGGTAACGACTTCGGGCGTGGCCGACTTCCATGGTGTGACGGGCGGTGTGTACAAGGCCCGGGAACGAATTCACCGCAGTATGCTGACCTGCGATTACTAGCGATTCCTCCTTCATGCAGGCGAGTTGCAGCCTGCAATCTGAACTGAGGCTGGGTTTGCTGAGATTCGCTTGCTCTTGCGAGTTAGCTGCCCTTTGTCCCAACCATTGTAGTACGTGTGTAGCCCAGGACGTAAGGGGCATGCTGACTTGACGTCATCCCCACCTTCCTCCGGTTTGTCACCGGCAGTCTCCCTAAAGTGCCCATCTTAATGCTGGCAACTAAGGACGAGGGTTGCGCTCGTTGCGGGACTTAACCCAACATCTCACGACACGAGCTGACGACAGCCATGCACCACCTGTGTTCCGGCTCCCGAAGGCACCCCACTGTTTCCAGCAGGTTCCGGACATGTCAAGCCCTGGTAAGGTTCTTCGCGTTGCATCGAATTAAACCACATACTCCACCGCTTGTGCGGGCCCCCGTCAATTCCTTTGAGTTTCACACTTGCGTGCGTACTCCCCAGGCGGGATACTTAACGCGTTGGCTACGGCACTGCTCGGGTCGATACAAGCAACGCCTAGTATCCATCGTTTACAGCTAAGACTACAGGGGTATCTAATCCCTTTCGCTACCCTAGCTTTCGTCCCTGAGTGTCAGTTACGGCCCAGTTGAGCGCCTTCGCCACTGGTGTTCTTCCCAATATCTACGCATTTCACCGCTACACTGGGAATTCCCTCAACCCCTACCGTACTCTAGCTTACCAGTTTCCACTGCCTTTCCAGAGTTGAGCTCTAGTCTTTGACAGCAGACTTGATATGCCACCTGCGGACGCTTTACGCCCAATGATTCCGGATAACGCTTGCATCCTCCGTATTACCGCGGCTGCTGGCACGGAGTTAGCCGATGCTGATTCCTCAAGTACCGTCACTTGCTTCTTCCTTGAGAAAAGAGGTTTACAACCCAAAAGCCTTCCTCCCTCACGCGGTATTGCTCCGTCAGGCTTTCGCCCATTGCGGAAAATTCCCCACTGCTGCCTCCCGTAGGAGTCTGGGCCGTGTCTCAGTCCCAGTGTGGCTGCTCATCCTCTCAGACCAGCTACCGATCGCTGCCTTGGTAGGCTCTTACCCCACCAACTAGCTAATCGGACGCGAGCTCCTCTTCAGGCGAAATACATTTCACCCCTAAGGGCATATTGGGTATTAGCAGTCGTTTCCAACTGTTGTCCCCATCCTGAAGGCAGATTCTCACGCGTTACTCACCCGTCCGCCACTCTCTTATAAAAGAGCGTTCGACTTGCATGTGTTAGGCATACCGCCAGCGTTCATCCTGAGCCAGGATCAAACTCTCCATGGTGAACTTCACCATTGAGCGAGTCAATCGTTTAGCTCTTTTGCGTTCTATGTATATGTTTTTTTCAAGCAACTTTGGCTTGGTGTCTTAAAATTCGTCAAACTATTGATTTTTCTAGGTTCTTCGCTGGTTTCGAGTTGTTCCTCTCTCAACCGCGCATTTACCAATATACTTACTCTATTTTTATTTGTCAACTTTTCGAGCAAAAAAATTTTGAGAAACTCGAATTTGCCTTACTAGCGATGTCGGAACAGATTTTTAGGTATATTTTTTGAATGTAAACGAGCAAAATTTATTCAACTATGACCATTACCTTTCAGGAAATCATTTCTGCTTTAAACCAGTTTTGGAGCGATCGCGGATGTTTTATCGCTCAACCTTACGACACTGAAAAAGGTGCGGGGACAAAAAATCCCAATACTTTTTTAAGAGCTTTGGGTCCCGAACCTTGGTCGGTAGCATACATAGAGCCTTGCCGCCGACCGACAGATGGGAGATATGGCGAAAATCCCAATCGCTTTCAGCATTATTATCAATACCAAGTTTTAATCAAACCTTCTCCCAATAATATTCAAGAAGTTTATCTTGGTTCGTTACAAGCTTTGGGTATTCATCCTGAAGATCGCGATATTCGTTTTGTAGAAGATAACTGGGAAGATGCTGCTGTAGGAGCCTGGGGCTCGGGCTGGGAAGTATGGTTAGACGGCATGGAAATAACACAGTTTACTTATTTTCAGCAGTGTGGTGGTATTGATTGTCGTCCTGTTTCTATTGAAATCACTTATGGTTTAGAAAGATTAGCGATGTATCTTCAGAACGTCGATGCAATTAACAAAATTCGCTGGAACGACCGCTTAAATTACGAAGATATATTTTTACAAGCAGAGATCGAACAGTGTACTTATAACTTTGAAGCTTCCGATCCCGATTTATTGTTTAAGCTGTTTAATCTTTACGAACGAGAAGCAAAACAGTTAATCGAACGAGGATTAGTCATGCCTGGCTTGGATTATGTATTGAAATGCTCTCATAGTTTTAATTTGTTGGATGCTAGAGGAGTAATTGCCGTTACCGAAAGAACTCGTTACATCGGCATAATTCGCAATTTAGCAAGACAAGTCGCTCGCCTGTACATCGAGCAAAGAGAAAATTTGGGTTTTCCTCTAATAAATAAAGACACAGATCGAATTGCCAGCTAAGTAGTTAGTGAAAAGTCGTTCGGGTTAATATTATTGAGTTCTATTAAGTTAAAACCTATGAATGATTTGACAGAAATATTGGAGCCCATTGCGACTTGGTTTCGCAGTTTGGGAACGCCAGAACCAATAGTACATTGGGGACATCCCGTAATGATGGCAATTGTCGTCTTTGCGATGGGAAGTTTTGTCGGTTTGGCTGGCTGGCGCGGTAGAGCCTTGGCGGGAGTAAACCAAGAGGAGGCAATTCACAATAAAACCGAACATCGCAAACTGGCACCCTTAATGTATTTTTTCTTGGTTGCTGGCTATACAGGAGGCATTTTGTCTCTAGTAATGCAGCGCGAACCTATTTTAGAAAGCCCTCATTTTTGGACTGGTTCGATAGTCATCGCTTTGCTTACTATTAATGCTTTAATTGCTGCAAGTGGTTTTATTGGTAATAAAGAAATCTCAAAAACCGTTCATGCTTATGTAGGAAGCATTGCCTTGTGTATTATGTTTCTTCATGCAGTTTTGGGATTAAAGCTAGGTCTTTCGATCTAATTTTCCGTATCATCACTTAATTTGCACTAATGTTCTTACATTCTTAAATTGATGTGTTTTACTGGATGAGTTGTCGTAGCTTATAGTTAGTTTTGCGATGACTCGTAATAGTTGGATAGTTTTGTGTTTGGCTTATGTAGTTGGTCTGTCTGCTACAAACTTGCCAATATTTTCTAGTTCTGAAGCGTACTGGCATTTAATTTTATTTATTGCGGTACTAACTGGAGTAGCTGGATCTATAGCGGCAAAAAATCCTTATTTCAGTCAAATAAATTCTTACAAACTATGGTTGAGTACGGGAATAGTTGCCATACTAGCTATAGTTTATTTTCAGCTAAGAACACCTCAGCCAAAAAGCAATGATATTAGCTACCAAACTAAAAATGCTAGTAGTCAGCTAATAACCGTAACGGGAAAAGTCTTAGATGAGCCGAGATTGACGACAAGTCATAAAGTCAAATTTTGGTTTGAAGCTGAAGCAACAGAAATTGTAAATCTCAATCGGCAGCAGAAAGTATCGGGAAAACTATATGTGACTCTGCCTTTATTAAAGGGAACGGGGATTTATCCAGGTCAAAATCTCAGTATTCAAGGCAATTTATATTTACCAAAAGCTGCCAACAATCCTGGTGGTTTCGATTTTAGAAATTATTTAGCCCGACAAGGCGCGTTTGCTGGCTTACAAGGGTTTGAAGCTTTTGGCGATCGCTTACAAGCCGAACCTGTTTTGGGTTGGTGGAAACTGCGACGCAGAATCGTAGGCAGTCAATTAAGGGGTTTGGGAAGTCCTTGGGGACAGTTAATTAGTTCGATGGTGTTGGGTAGAAAAGCAGTAGATCTGCCAGCAGTTATTCGCGATCGCTTTGTTGAAGGCGGATTAGCTCATATTTTAGCTGCTTCTGGTTTTCACGTTTCGCTGCTATTAGGAATAGTTTTAAAAGCAACCAATCGTCTTGCTTCTAAGTCTCAGCTAATTATTGGATTGGTTACTCTATTTAGCTATGTTTGTCTAACGGGACTACAGCCATCGATATTTCGAGCGGGTTTGATGGGTAGTGCGGTTCTCGCTGCTACGGCGATGGAAACTAAAGTCAAACCTTTAGGTTCTTTATTGTTAGCGGCAACAATTATCTTGCTAGTCAATCCTTTATGGATTGGCGATGTAGGTTTTCAACTTAGTTTTTTAGCCACGTTTGGCTTAATTGTTACTCTACCAGCATTGCAGACTAGGTTAGATTGGCTACCACCTGCGATCGCGACTTTAGTTACCGTACCCGTTGCGGCTTCAATTTGGGTGTTACCCTTACTGAGTTATGTGTTTAATACGGTAGCGACATATAGTTTAGTGGTAAATGTCGTAGCTACACCATTAGTTACACTAATTAGTCTGGGAGGAATGGTAAGCGCGACCGCTGCTTTAATCGTACCGTTTCTCGGTAGTGCGATCGCCTGGCTACTTTTATATCCAACTTTATTGCTAAATGAAATCTTAAAGTTTTTTACCAATTTACCTGGAAGTACTTGGGCGATTGGCAAAATCTCTTTAGTAGCTTTAATCGCAATTTATGCTTTGTTTTGCTTGGTGTGGTTGCATAAGTGGTGGCAAAGTCGTTGGTGGCTAGTTTTACTGGTTGTAACAACGATAATAATCGTACCAATTAGCTACGAACGCCTGAATTTAGTACGAGTTACTGTACTATCAGCCAAACAGGAACAGATTGTAGTTATTAAAGATAAAGATAAGGTAATTCTTATTAATAGCGGTAGCGAGAATACTGCCAAGTATACTGTCTTAAATTTTTTAACCCAGCAAGGAATTAACCAGATTGATTATGGAATAGCTTTAGATCGAAAATCTAATTTTAATGAAGGGTGGAGGGAAATAAGCGCTCGCCTACCAATTAAACATTTTGTTAATAGTTTGGCAACAGATTTTACAGTCCCAAGCAAAACCACTCTACTACAGCCAATCGAAGAAGCGATCGCTACTAACTCAGTAAAAATCGCGATCGACGAACCACTGTCAGTATTGAAGCTAATAATTAAAGGAAAAACCTGGCTAATTTTAGGTGATAACGAACCTCAACAACAAAATATCGAACGATATGTTCGTCAGAATAATTTAGATCGCCATCTTCCAGTTTTACTTTTGTCGGGAACTAATTTACAGTCACAATGGTTAGAGATTTTACAACCGCAAATAGCGATTGTATCTGGCGATCGAGTTTCTGAAAACCTTATGCGACAATTAGAAGCAAAAAAAGTTCGGCTTTATCTTACTAACCGTAATGGTGCGATCGCTTGGACACCCAAGCTTGGTTTTGAAACTGTTTCAGAAATAGCAACACGTAATAATTTTATAGAAATTAATTAAAGTTAGTAGGCAAGATCGACTAAAGATCGGTAAAATGACTTGGTAGCTCGTATAAGCTTGAGGAGAGATGGCAGAGCGGTTGAATGCGGCAGTCTCGAAAACTGTTTCGGGGTAATACCCGACGAGGGTTCGAATCCCTCTCTCTCCGTACAATTTAAGAATTTTGCTTAAATGAAACTTGCTGTTCTAACCAATCGGTTACTAAAACTGGTAGGTTTTTTTTCACCCAAATTAAAGCAATAGATCTAAAAACGGGTTTTAACATTGTAGCGATCGCTTTAGTAATGCGATTTAGCTGTCGATTTTGCAACTTTTTATTGGCTAAGTTAATCGAACCTACATCATAAAGACAGTCAACAATAAGTCTGAGAGTAATTTCTTCTCTTTCTACAAGCTGCTGTAGTAACAGTAAAACATCGCGCATCCGCTCTTGTTTTTTACGTTCCTCAGCAGAAATTTTTTTAACTTGAAGAGATTTATCTGGATAAGTAAGCATTCAGGTTGGTTTAAAAGGCTGATTACTTCACAATCTTATGTCTCATTCAATCTATGAGCTATAGACTATGTGACAGAACGCTAAAATTTACAAGTTATTTAATAAATCTGGTAAATTCACCGAGAAATTTGGCGGTATTTTTAGGCTTCTCTAATAAGATCTGCAAGTTGCGCCAGCTTCTAAACAGTAATTTTCCATCTACATAAACTTGCTGCGTTGGATAGTAATGTAACACTTCTAATAAAGATAATTGGCGATCGTTGCTAGCTGCTGCAATTAAAGCTCCCCTAAAAGCCGTAACGTTGGCGCGATCGCTTCTAGTACCAATAGCATTGCCGATTTGAGCGAGCAAATATTCTCCTGGTGCAGTATTCAGTAAATCGCTAATAAGCCTGGGACTGGCAGGAAACTGCTGAGTTAATATCCACCTAATGGTTTGAGGATTTTGTTTGCCATATTTAAACAAAAACTTAAGCGCAGGTGATAATTCACCAGTTTCAGCAAAGGTTGCTAATTCCTCAAACGAAACTGATTGAGTAGCTATACCATACCCAAAAGTAATTTTCTCTGCTGCTATAACTTGATGGTTGGAAATAGCGACAAAGATGCAAGTAATAAACAAGACCAAATTAACTTTGAGCGATTGGGAAATCATTATTTAAATCAATATGAGTTTTATTGCCGCAGTAATTCTCTAAATTGTCGTTCGTAAATAAACCGAAAACCCAAGCATCTGTGGCTTTTGTAACTGTATTCTCGATTTAATATGATTTTTTAACTGCAATTATGCAGTTTTGTTTCAAGTTTGACTCGTCACTCTATTTTTATGGTATAAATGTACTAACAATAAAACTAAAGAGGAAGTCATGACAACAGAACACTATATTCTCAATCTAAATCCTCAAGCCGAAAGTAGTTGGGATCGCTGCGTACTCAGAAATCCTCTAACGGGAGAACGTTCCAATTTAGAAGCGGCGATCGCCAAAGCCGTAGGAGATAGAGCAGGTTCTTATTTAATTAATGTCAATATTGATGTCAGAGTATTGCAAAGTGGAGAGCCAAGCCTAACAGTTAAAAATACTGTCGAATTACCAAAACTTGGCAACATCAAACAAAAAAACAATCGCTTGCTTGCTTCTTAAAGTAAAAGGTAGTTAGGGCGATCGCCAATTTAATTGCCTTATTCATCAATGAACAATGAACAGCGAACGTCAATCCTTGTTCATTGCTAAATGTTAAATGATAACTGCTCATTGACGAGCGACCCACAGAGGCGCAGAGCCGCAGCCCCTAACGGGTCAAGAGCCGCCTAGCGGCGGTCTGCGCGTATGCGCAGGGTGCTACTGCACCGAGTTTTTTTTTTGTTTTTTATAAAAACGACTCGCTCCAGTTTTGGAGCCTGGGCGTTAGCCCCGCCCTCAGAGCCGCGTAGTCTGGAGCATTCGCGAAGCGCGAATCGACTTTCGCTGTGGCGAAAGGCGGCGGCTTCCAAGCCGCGACGTTGCTCCGCAACGGCGATGCCCTCCAAGGCATGGCGTTTGCGCGAGCGCGACAAACTGACGAAGAAGCTTCGTCAGTCGCGTCCTTGCGTACGCGCTGTTCGACGTAAGAGGGCAGCATTCCCTAGCAAGGGAACGCGCGAGTTTGCTTATTGATAAGCATCTATTTAGTTACAAAATTGTCATAGCTTAACTGATTAATTTGATTCCAGCGAACTACCGAATCACGAAACTGTTTCCATTGTTGGTATATTTGTTTGAAAGTAGCATCTTGACTGGAATTTTCTTCGTAAAGCTCAAAAGCTTCTTTTTGAGCGGCTTGTAAAATTTCTGGAGAGTAAGAAATCAATTTAGTTCCGCTATCGATCATACTTTGCAGTGCCTCTTGGTTGAGAGCATCATATTTAGACAGCATACTTAGGTTTGCCTGCATGGTCGCCGTTTTTAAAATTTCTTGATATTCGACGGGCAGTTTATCCCATTGCGACTTATTTATCTGCACTTCAAAAGTAGAGCCTGGTTCCCACCAGCCAGGATAATAGTAGTAAGATGCAGCCTCATTTAAACCCAGCTTTTTATCGTCGTAGGGTCCAACCCATTCAGCAGCGTCGATCGCTCCTCTGTCTAAAGCTAGATAAACTTCACCACCAGGTAAAACCTGTACGTTAACTCCCAGACGAGACATTACTTTGCCACCCAAGCCAGGAATACGCATTTTTAAGCCATTGAGATCATTTAAAGACTTAATTTCGTTTTTGAACCAGCCTCCCATTTGTGCGCCGCTATTGCCAGCAGGAAAGCTAATTACGTTAAAGTCGGCATATAGTTCGTGCATCGCTTCTAAGCCACCGCCATAATAAAGCCAGGCATTTTGCTGTTGGGCATTAAGCCCGAAAGGTACCGTCGTCCCAAAAGCCAAAGCAGGATTTTTACCTAGATAATAATAGCTAGCGGTATGTCCGCATTCGACTGTACCATTCTGGACTGCATCCAAAACTTCCAAACCAGGAACTATCTCACCTGCGGCATAGGGTTCGATAGTAAAACGACCGTCGGTCATTGCCGCAACGCGATCGCATACAGTTTGCGCTCCACCAAAAATAGTATCGAGGGATTTGGGCCAACTAGTAACCATGCGCCAGCGAAGCCTGGGCAAAGCTTCAGCCTGCACGTTAGGACTATTGTTATTTTGACTGCAAGCAATTAGACTGGTGCTGGTAGTTGCTGCGATCGCTAGATGATTGAGTATTTTTCTGCGTTTCATAGTAATTTGTCTTATCTGTAACAACGCTCCCAATACGAGTGACGATTGTACCAAAGTAGATAGACAAATTACGAAGTTCGACACACTCTGAAACCTCACTTATCGCAGTACGTTATTTGGTTAGGACAAGAAAATTATTGATTTTAGAGTAGTGAGTAGTGAGTAGCGAATAGCGAGTTGAAAGCAGTGAGTTAAAATAATTCACTTACTACAGTCTTGCGTGATTGGATATGCGGAGGCAACCTCCGCATCCCTGACGCGCTATTACTTATTACTTTTCTTTCAACAAATCTTTAATTGCTTTATGTTCTGCTGACTCCTGAGTAGAAGGGCTTTGGCGAGCGTCGGTAATTAGCCAATCTAAAGCTGCTGCTTGTAAATCTATTGCCGCTCCAGTTTTATCAACGCAATATCGTCCAAAAACTAACTTGTCTTCTAAGCGAACTCCCTCTCCCAAACGAGAATATTCAAAAATTACGCTGTTATCTACCGTCGCGCTACTGCAAATCCAACAGTTAGGACCGATCATAGTCGGACCGATAATTTTGGCTCCATCTTCTATTTTGGTCATGCTACCGATATAGACTGGTCCTGTAATATCTACCTTGTCCAAGTTGACCGCAGTGTTAAGACCCAAGTAAATTCCTGGAACCACTTCCGTTCCTGGAATACTGACATTTTTAATTTCTTTTTTTAGTACGCCGCGAATAGCGTGCCAGTAGTCGGGAACTTTACCGATATCTACCCATTCAAAATCCATAGAAACGGCGTAAAAAGGAGCATCGCTTTGTACCAACTTAGGAAATAGTTCGCCGCCAATATCGTATTTTTGATTGGGAGGAATAAAATCAAAGATCTCTGGTTCAAAAATATAAATACCAGTATTAATATCGGTACTTAAAGCTTCTTCTACGGAAGGTTTTTCCTGAAACGATTTAATACGTCCTTTGTCGTCGGTAACTACTACACCGTAGCTAGGAACATCCTGTTTGGCTACTTGTTTGGTGACTACAGTAGCAATTGCACCATTTTTCCGGTGCTGTTTGACTGCGGCAGTTAGGTCGAGATCGATTAAGGCATCTCCACACAGAACAATAAAGGTATCGTCAAAAAAAGTATTAAAGTCCTGGATTTTTCTCAAACCCCCTGCGGAACCTAAAGCTTCTCCTACTAACTTGCCGTCTTCAATTCTGCCTTCAAAGGAATAACCAATGTTGACACCAAAACGCTGTCCGTCACGAAAATACCCTTCAATTTCGTGAGCGAGATGGCTGACATTTACCATGATTTGGTCAAAGCCATGTTTTCTTAAAAGTTCTAATAAAAACTCCATTACTGGCTTTTGAAAAATGGGAATTAAGGGTTTGGGAATTGTATAGGTAATGGGACGAACGCGAGTACCCTTACCCGCCGCCAAAATCATGGCTTTCATGCAAGCTTCTCCTCAACCAGACACTTAAATAATACTTTAGAACTCTTTCAGTTTATCAATAATAATCGCGAGAACGACAATTAAAACAGATTAATTTAGCGGTCTAATGCTCAAATCCTGGTAAAATTCTTCTTGATATAGCTCTACTTTTGACTGAGCCGAAAGTAATAACAACGCCCAAAAGATTCCTGCTCGATCGGAATGAGATTCTAGCTCGGTACTGCGATCGCTCTGCCACAACTGTAACAGTTGTTCCCATTCTAGGCATTGACGTTCTGGTGCTAGTTGGAGAACGTTAAAACACAAAAAGCGTTCTAACTGAAGTGCTAGTTCGGTTAAATTTTCGTTATGAGCCAGTTGCGCGATCGCTTTGACGGCAGCACTACGAGAACTTTTAGTGCGTTTGGGACGGCTATCGGTAGCTAAGGCTTCAATTTCAGCAGCAATATGCTCTAGCTGTTCGATTAATTCTGGTAAGGTTACGCGACGACTGCCAAAAGACCGAATAGAAGTTCTGCGACGCAAATGTTCTTCTAGATTAGGCGGTAGCGAACGAGAATTTTCTAGCGGTACGAATTCTGCTTCGCTATCTAAGAGTTCGGCTTCTAATTCCTCCGTTTCAGTTTGCATGAGCTCTAGCGTATCTGCTTTTAACAATACCAACATTGAAGCCCATAAAAATGCTTGTCCCGATTGAGGTAAATCTGGCTGCGATTGCAAGGGATGTTCGACTACTTCACTCAGTCCTAGTTCTGCCAGAAAGCGATCGATAATTCCGATTACCGAAACGTTCCAAGGATCGATTTCACCGCTTTCTGCTAGAGCGATTAAGTTAGCGATCGCTTCTTGTGCTGGAGTTACATTCATAAAATCATGTAAAGATATATATTATTAAATTTGAATAGATTTAAATCGGATCTAAGGTGAACTCATCAATTGCCAATTTACGCCAAAATTATACTCTTGCAGGACTAGAACTGACAGATGTAAGTTCCGATCCTATCCAACAATTTAACGTTTGGCTTCAGCAAGCTATAAAGGCTGAAATTCTCGAACCCAATGCTATGACTCTGGCAACTGCTTCGCCTGACGGGAAGCCTACAGCGCGGATCGTGTTGTTAAAGGGAGTCAGCGATCGCGGTTTTGTTTTTTACACTAATTATCAGAGTCTAAAGGGCAAACAGCTGAATGCCAACCCTTTTGCTGCTTTGGTATTTCTCTGGGACAAGTTGGAACGACAGGTAAGAATCGAAGGTAAAGTGGACAAACTTACTGCTGGCGAATCTGATGAGTATTTTCACAGTCGCCCCAGAGCCTCTCAGTTGGGTGCCCTGGCTTCAGATCAAAGTCAAATTATCGCTAATCGTCAGATATTAGAACAAGATTTAAAAACTTTAGAAGCTAAATATGCCGACACAGAGACAATACCTCGTCCCGCACATTGGGGGGGCTATCAAGTAATTCCCGAACGGATTGAATTTTGGCAAGGTCGTCCCAATCGCCTTCACGATCGTTTGCTGTATTCGCTTTTAGATGATGGCACCTGGCAGATAGAGCGTTTGTCGCCATGACAGAGAGATAAGGCGCAGATTGGAGCAACGTCGGCATGCAGAGAGGGTGCGCGGCTTTAAGCCGATCTACTTCTGGGTCGCACCACTTGCCCTTACAAAATTAGTATTATATTTGCTGGACGTGGATAATTTTATCGAACTGGATTCAATCGATTTGGTTTTGGCTTTGGGAATTATGGGCATAGCGATCGCCCTGTCTCTCTGGCAAAGATTGGGATTGGAACGACAGTTAGCCTTTAGTGCGGTGCGATCGCTCCTACAGCTAATTATAGTCGGCTATATTTTAGATTTAGTCTTTACGCTGAACAACCCTCTGGCAGTGTTAGGTATCTTGGGGATTATGATTGCGATCGCCTCAATAGTAGCCCGCAATCGGATCGATAAAAAAATTAAAGGTTTGTTACCGTTGGTTTTATTATCTTTGTTGGCTAGTAGTGCTTTTACTTTGGGCTACACGATTCTATTAATCGTTCAACCCGTTACCTGGTACGAACCTCAATACGTAATTCCGTTGGCAGGAATGTTATTTGGCAATGCCATGAATGCCGCTTCGCTAGCAGGCGATCGCCTGGTAAACACTATTAGACAAAATCGTTTGGTAATTGAAACTCATCTATCTCTGGGTGCTACTCCCCAGCAGGCGATCGCTAATTATCAGCGCGAGGCGATCGCTACTAGTCTAATTCCTACTTTAAACAACATGATGGTGGTAGGGTTGGTTAGTTTACCGGGAATGTTTACAGGACAGGTTTTAAGTGGAGCCAATCCCCGCGATGCTGCTTCTTATCAAATTTTAATTTTGTTTGCGATCGTACTGACTAACTTATTGGTTGCTGTTTTAGTTACTCAGGGAATCTATCGCTATTTTTTCAATCAAGATTTACAGCTAATCGATTAAAATTACCAATCTCATCCAGTTTTTCACTATCACTTGTAGTATAGTTTGCTTGAGTAGCTGTCAATTTTTTTTGATAGCGATCGCTTAGCGAAATTGCCTGGTAACAGCTTAATTTTGGCATATTACAAAAATTACTTTTAACTGACATAATTGACAGACACGTGTGGCACACACTAATATACGGTCTTTGAAGACACAATACGCTCTGTATGGCAGACAATTTAACGAACGATATTATCATCAACAAAAAATTTTTCACTCGTAGCAACTTCGTGGTAAAACAAAGTGACTTTTTCCGAGCGACAGTTACAGAATTTTGCTGCGGTTATTAATTCGATAAAAAAGCTTGGTAAAGCTTGCAATTTTTTAGTATCAAGAGAGTTATTTAGAAAAAATGCCGACCAACAACGAACAAATCAACTTTCAGCCCCTTGATGCCGAGACTCCAGAAGGTTATCTAGCTGATGTCGGACTTCCTTACGACGACAACCGAGGTTATGGGTGGATCACGGAAAGAAGTGTAGGCGTACTAAATCCCAAACCTTTGGACGTTAGTAATGGTGCTCGCGATCGCGAGAGAATTGAAGATCAAAGAATTGACACCTTTATGCACATGCAGTTTCCCAACCGTACGCCTGGAGCTTGGGAGTATGCACTCGAAAACGGTATTTATGAAGTTGCCGTCGGTGTCGGCGATCCTGCATTCGCCAATAGCATTTACCAAATCAACGTTGAGGGAGAAGAAATCATCGCTGGTTTTGAGCCTAGTCCTAGTAACAGATTCACTGGAGGAACGGGTACAGTAGCAGTAACCGATGGCAAACTGACTGTTGATGCGATCGGTGGTGAAAACACTAAAATTAACTTAATTAGATTTACTCCCCTGACAGAATTAGTAGCACAAATTAATTTTCAGTCAGAAGATGCAGAAGCTCCAGAAGGCTATCTAGTTGATGCGGGACTGAGCTATGACGATAACAGAGGCTATGGCTGGATTAGAGAAGACAGTTTGTCAGCAGAAGAACAGATTCCCTGGACGATAAGCAATCTTGGTAGAGAACGGCAATCAGAGTCAGACCAGAGGCTCGATACCTTTATGCACATGCAGTATCCAGGTCGGGTTGCGGGTGCCTGGGAATACGCTCTACCCAACGGTTCTTATAGCGTTACGGTTGGTGTGGGCGACCCCGCGGCTACTGAGAGCGTGCATCAGATTAACATTGAAGGAGAAGAATTAATCGGAGGTTTTACTCCCGATGAAACAGAAAATTTTGAAATAGCAACGGCTACGGTAGAGGTAGAAGATGGCAAACTAACGGTCGATGCTCTTGGTGGCGAAAACACCAAAATTGACTTTATCCAAATTGCTGCTTTCGATAGCGAGGATGCCAGCGTCGATGCCAAAATTAATTTTCAGCCAGAGGATGCAGAAACACCAGAAGACTACACTGCTGACGTGGGACTGAGCTATGACGATAACAGAGGCTATGGCTGGATTAGAGAAGACAGTTTGTCAGCAGAAGATCGCATACCTTGGGATCGCAGCGATTTGGGAAGAGAACGGCAGGTAGAGACAGACCAGAAACTCGATACCCTAATGCACATGCAGTATCCAGGTCGAGTAGCAGGAGCTTGGGAATACGCTCTCGATAATGGCACTTACGAAGTTACGGTTAGTGTAGGAGATGCTGCCGCAACTAATAGCACTCACCAGATTAATGTTGAAGGAGTCGCACTAATTGACAGCTTTGTGCCTGAAGTGGAAGAAGCTTTTCAGGTAGGAACGGCTACGGTTGACGTAAGTGACGGCAAACTAACAGTTGATGCTCTTGGTGGCGAAAACACCAAGATTAACTATATCGAAATAGCAAGTGCAGATATGTAGTGTAGTATTGTTTACTCTTTGTCAATAGTTTTGTTAAGTATTGCCCCAGCTTTTGGCAGAGCGAGCGGCGATTTTAGCCTTTAGTCTGCGAGCAGCAACTCTACAAATATAGCGATCGCTTTTGGTCGTACAGTCACAGTCTAAAATCCATGCTGTTAGACCGAGGCGATCGCTACAGTATTTACAAAACTTCTATTCCTCCTTAGGCGTTTAAAAAGATTCTGTAATTGAATTTTTAATAGTATTAAAGCAAAATAATGCCAAGCAACAACGAACAAATCAACTTTCAGCCCCTCGATGCCGAAATTCCCGAAGGCTATCGTATTGATGTCGGACTTCCCTACGACGACAACCGAGGCTATGGCTGGATAACTGAAGACAGCGCGGGTACTGCTACCTCCGTACCTCTAGACGTGAGCAACGGTGCTCGCGAGCGCGACCGCGYTGCCGATCAGAGAGTCGATACCTTTATGCAYATGCAGTTTCCCAACCGCACTTTTGGTGCCTGGGAATACGCGATCGACAACGGCACCTACGAAGTTACCGTTGGTGTGGGCGACCCCGCCATCAGCGACAGCATTCACCAAATAAATGTCGAAGGAGTCGAAACCATCGCTGGTTTTGAGCCGAGTTCTGGTGAGAGGTTTGCCTCGGGAACGGCAACAGTAGAAGTTACTGACGGCAAGCTGACAGTCGATGCTCTTGGCGGTACCAATACCAAAATCGATCTGATTCGGTTCGCGCCAGTTATCGAAACCGAGTCAATTGCTAAAATTAATTTTCAGTCAGAAGATGCAGAGACACCAGAAGGCTATAGAGTCGATTTGGGAAGGAGCTATGATGCCAATAGAGGCTATGGCTGGATTAGAGAAGACAGCGTGGGAGAAGCGGCTATCCCCTGGGATCGCAGCGACCAGGGAAGGGATAGAGAACTGGTAGAAGACCAGCGAGTCGATACCCTGATGCACATGCAGTATCCAGGACGAGTAGCAGGAGCGTGGGAATACGACCTGCCTGAGGGTACTTATAGCGTGACGGTAGGGGTAGGAGATGCCGCGCCCAGCGAGAGCGTGCATCAGATAAACATCGAGGGAGAGGAGTTGATTGGCGATTTTACTCCAGAGGGAACGCAGAATTTTGAAGTGGCAACGGCGACTGTCGAAGTGACCGATGGTAAGCTGACGGTCGATGCTATCGGTGGCACCAATACTAAAATCGACTATTTGGAAATAGAAAGTCTGCCTCCAGGAGATTTACCAGAGATTACGACCGAAGAGCTTGCTAGAGATTCCGCAGGCGAAGTATTGCTCGATGCCCCCATCAATGTCAATATCGATATAGCAGTTGCAGGAGAGGGAGTAGATCCAGCTACTTTGTCTACCGATAGCGTTCTGCTGTATCGTACTGAAGATAATTCTGTCGTACCAGGTACTCTTAATACCAGTGGAGGTAATGACGTAATTGTCTATCAACCTTCTACTAACTTAGAGCCTAACACCAACTATACTTTTCGGGTTACCAGTCAAGTTAGAGACACAGCGGGAAATCCTTTTGAACCCTATAGCACCACCTTCAATACGGGAGAAAATACCAAAGTTTCTGCTACTCCTGGGGTAGAGTTTACTAAAAAAGTGGTTTACGAAGGGGCACCGTTAGCGAGTTTATTTGTCGCTCCTCAAGGTAAACTGTACGCTTCTGGCTTAGATGGACAATTACGACGTTGGGACATAGATAGTAGTGGCAATCTGGTTGACGAACAGGTTTTTGAAGACCCCGAAGGTGAACTTGAAGGTCGGGCAATTATTGGCATTACACTCGACCCCGATAACGATAACGAATTATGGATAACTCATAACGCTCCTCTACCCAATCCCGAAACCGCACCAGGAGCCGCACCAGATTTCTCTGGTAAAGTTTCTAAGATTACTCTTGATGATAGTACCGATAGTTTTTCAGGCACGATCGAAGATTATATTGTGGGTTTACCACGTTCGCTTCGCGATCACATGACCAACAGCTTGGCATTCGGTCCCGATGAAGATTCTGAAGATGGAGTAAAACGCTACATATACTTAAACCAGGGTTCTAATTCGGCTATGGGTGCTCCTGACGATGCTTGGATTAGAGCCGAACATCTGTTAAATGGCTCGGTGCTAAAACTAGATCCCGATTTAACGCCACCTGAAGGAGGATTTAACGTACAGACTGAAGATTATTACGATCCAGATGGTAACTTGCTCTCTACTGGAGACTACGATCCTGACGACCCTGATGCACCTCTAACGATTTTTGCCGAAGGAATTCGCAACGTTTACGATTTGGTTTGGCATAGCAACGGGAATCTTTATCTTCCTGCTAATGGTAGTGCTGCAGGAGGTAATACTCCAGACAATCCCGATACTCCAGAAGATGAAGCTCTAATTAATGTAGGAGCACAAAATGATTATTTATTTAAGGCAGATGCCGAGGGAGGAGGCTATTATGGTCATCCCAATCCCTTATTAAACAACTACATTCTCAATGGAGGCAATCCCACTTCTGGAGTAGATCCAGCAGAAATAGTTGCAGAAGGTGATTTTGCTGGATATGAGGTAGGTACTCAACCAGAGTCTGATTACCAGGGCTTTGTCTATGACTTTGGTATTAATCGTTCGCCTAACGGTGCTATTGAATACCAAAGCACGACTTCTGAGTTTGGTGATGCCCTTAAAAATCAGTTATTGGTTACCGAATATAGCGGTGGTAAAGATCTTTTAGCTCTTAACTTGGATGAGGATGGTAATGTCGCTCCAGGTAGTGTTACTCAAATAGCATCTGGATTCAAAAGCCCGATCGACGTGATTGAAGACACCCTGGTCAATCCTGGTAATTTGTACGTAGCAGAATTACCCGCAGAGCAAGGTGGTGGAGTTTATGATTTACTCGGACAAATTACCCTGTTAGAGCCAACAGTGCCTACAGTTTAGTTACCTTGAGAAAAACGGCTCAGTAATGTAATTAAGTAATAAATAAAACTGCTACTAGACTACAATTACTTTAATCCTATTCTCTCGATTTAAAATTTCTCAGCACAAACTACCGTACTGCTGAAATTTTCCTAAAAATCTCCCAAGGCGATCGACACTATAAAATAATGCCAAGCAACAACGAACAAATCAACTTTCAGCCCCTCGATGCCGAAATTCCCGAAGGCTATCGTATTGATGTCGGACTTCCCTACGA
>NZ_JRFE01000051.1 GCF_000756305.1 Myxosarcina sp. GI1 | reverse complement strand
TTTGAAGTGGCAACGGCGACTGTCGAAGTGACCGACGGTAAGCTGACGGTCGATGCTATCGGTGGCACCAATACTAAAATCGACTATTTGGAAATTGCTGCCACTAATGAATCTCCTAATATTAATAACGCTGCAATTGAAATTGAAAACTTAGACGGCGCACCGTATTCAGACCGCCTGGTATTCAGTCGCTATGGTAGTTTGACCGACTCGCCTAGCGATCGCTTTCACGATGTAGCAGAACTCAGAATTAAAAATACAGGTAGCGATCCTTTAGAGATTGAAGATTTAACAATTGTAGGACCGTGGGAGCTAGTTGATGATAGTGTATCATCAGCTACAATTGCACCCGATGAAGCGTTAGATCTAGGAGTGCGCTTTATTGCCGATAGTGGTAATTTGGCGACTGGTAGTTTGACGATTGAATCTAATGATAACGACGATCCAGAAACTGTTGTCGAGCTTTCAGGTTTTTGGCAACCAGATTCAGAACTTGGCGAGCCAGATCTATTTGAATCGTTGAAATTATTAGGATATACTACCGAAATTATCGGCGAGGATCAGCAATTAAATCAACAAGGTCTAGTTCAGGCTATTGGAGAAGAAGTATTATCTCCCTACTGGCAAGCTGCCGACCCATCTCAACCCATACAAATACGTCAGTTAGCGGCATACCATATCAATCCCTCCAAAGCCAGTGTGTTTTGGTATGAAAAAGGTAGTAATGAAGCCGAATTAATTTTTGCTCATGAGGGTCAACAAGCACAAAGTGTACTACCAAATTTAGCAGATTCGACCGAGCCTGCAGAAGGTATTATCGATTTTGACGGCACCTTTGGCTTTAAAGTTGATTCTGAATGGAGTAATCCTAAAAATAATGCCCGACAAAAAGATATTGAAAATGGTGCCCCAGGTCCTGCCGGTCATCATGTCCGTTTTTGGCCAGCACGCGATCGCCAGGGAGAGTTAATCGCAGACACGTACCTCATGACGATGGACTATTCTGGCATTAATTATGACTATAACGACAATATTTATCTGCTTTCTAACATTCAGCCAGAACCGCAAGAAGCTCTATATCGTATCGATGCGGGCAGCGAGACACCATATACCGATACTGAAGGTAATGTTTGGTCGCCAGATACGGGGTTCTTCGAGCCAGCCGATATAGCAGTGATTGAGGACAATGGACCTGCCGAATTTGCTAATACCGAAGACGATCTACTCTATCAAACTTATCGCGCTAGGTTTACAGGTTCGACTTCTCAAGAGGAACGAGTTCTTTCTTACGAACTTCCTTTAGACACCACAGAACCAGTAGATATTCGATTGCATTTTGCAGAGGCATTTTGGGGTGTAGAAGATCGTCCTGGTGAGGGTCAACGGGTTTTTGATGTCAAAATTGAAGACACAACGGTAATGGATGACTTTGACATTATTACAGAAGCTACTGGTGCTTTAAATGCTATGGTAGTTCAAATAAATGATGTACGAGTATCAGATGGTATTCTCAATCTAGACTTTGATGCTTCGGCAAACTTTGCTGCTATTAATGCTATAGAAGTTTTACAGGCAATAGATTAGACAATCAACTAACAAAATACATACTTATATCGAGTTCTAGACATTCAATCCTACATACATTAGTTCGGGTTTAATTTTACGTCCGCTCTATTTAGCCCAGCAAATATCTATTTTCTGTTTATTTTTATTAGATATAGTACTACGCATTCTAGGGTAAGACAGTTTTTCAAACTTGATACTTGCTACTTACGAGCCGATAGCTATAGATGTCTTAATCTAGCTTTGTACAACTATATTAGCTACACGACTACGCCTCGAATATCAGACTCTTCTAGAACAATGGTAGTTTCCGTACCTATTCGTCCAAAATCTGGTTCCGAATTCATAATCATTTCTACTGTATAAGTCCATTCGTTAATTTCTAGCTGACAATCTTTAATTTTGCCTATACCCCCAATAAAGCTAACTGTTTGATTTAGTTCAAATTTAGGCTGGGTAAAACAATTTGTACTCATTAGTTCAACTTTTTTTGACTCAATAAAATAATTAATTTAAAAAATAGGCAATACTTGGCGATATTGTGTCTGGCTAGATAACAGTTAACGAATAAGAAAAGTAGGATTGCGATTTTTATCGATCGAAACAAAATAGTTTGGACACTATTATCTTTGTGTTGAATATGTCCTCTAATACAAAATCGACTTAGTTAAATTTTTCTAGAAATAGCCAAATGTATTCGACCATTCATAGTCAACTGCTGCGTCAAATTTATTTCTTAATAAGTTATATTACTTAACAAATTTTAACAAAGAGTCTATCGAAAGAAATAATTACATTTATTTAAAGCAGCTTGTTTGTTGTGAATTTATATGCAAAAATTGTTGCTGTGGTAATTCGATCGCCAAAAACTTAAAAAATTGCCAATTTCAGGTTATTTTTTATACTTGAATTGTTGACAAGCCACTAAGAGCTTTTGAAAACAAATTTAGTTTTAGGTTGGTTTTTTTATTAAACTGAAGAAATAGATAAAGCTTTATATTTGAGCAATTTAAACGCGTTTCTTGTTTTTATTTTCCATCTATACCCACTTAAAATATATTATTTTAAACAGTTAATTTAAAATATACTTATCTAAGTATGGAATCTGATTATAACTAAAGACAGATGAATATAAACTTATTTTTCGCATAAAAAATGAGCTAAGCAAATGTAATTGTTAGCTCAAAAATTATAACAATGGTAAATAATATTAATTTTTTTTATTTATTACATCTATTTGAATAAAGTTTTTTTGTCAAAAATAAGATGCGGAATATTCAGAAATGTTTTAGTTCTTGAGCTTTATCCGGTTAATTTGGCTAATCACTTAAAAAATATCAAAAACGCAATCAGTCATCTTGAGGTGTGGCTACAGCGGCTTTTGGTATTTTTACTGCTGGTTTGTCAACTGCTACTGCTAACATAATAGGCGATTTGACAGAAGGAGATTTTACCAGTTTAAGGGCAGGAGAATTAGAACCTGGAACTATACCAGATATTAAGGCAATAAAAGCTGCTGCGATCGCGCTGCCGCTCCAAACTACAACCTTTTTGCGGCGTTGAGTGCGATCGATTCCTTGAAAGACTTTAAGGGACAAATCTTCGGTGGATAACTCGCTAGAGGGAGCGGTTAAATGCTGCATTTGAGACTGTAGCTGTAACAAGCGAGCATACATTTTCTGGGTTTCGGGTTCGCTATCCAAACGACGTTGAATTTCGTTACGCTCTGCTGGAGATAATTCGCCATCTAGATAAGCACTTAACAGTTCAAAGCAATCCAAATCTCCGCAAGCATTGTTTTCTTCCGAATTATCGCGGCGATCGCGATCGAAATCTGATGTCATGAATGATACTACCGTCACTTTTTATTTAATTGAACCGAACGAAAACAGAGAAAAATTAGCGTACTAGCTAAGCTTATTTACCAATCTACTCTTCATCAATGTAGTTTTGCAATACCGTTTGTAGTTTTAATCTAGCTCTGGCAATTCTGGATTTTACCGTACCTAAAGACACGTTTGTTATTTCGGCAATCTCTTCGTAAGCCAAACCTTCAATTTCTCGCAACACAATAGTGGTACGAAAAGTTTCAGGCAACTCGGCAATCGCCAAATGCAAATGTTCGTAAAATTCCCTGGTGGCTAAATTTTCATCGGGTCCTGGAGTATCGGCAGGAAGTTCCCAATTTATTTCACCATCATTCATCTGTAGTGGTGCATCCAGAGATAGAGGTGTAGACACTCGTTTGCGTTTGCGTAATTCATCATAAAAAAGATTGGTTGCAATTCTACTAAGCCATCCACGAAATTTGGCTGGTTCTTGCAAACGATTGATATTACGATAAACGCGAATCCATACTTCTTGAACTAGATCGGCTCTTTCTTCCCAGTCTGGTGCTAAATGATAGAACAGGCGATTTAAATGAGATTGATATCTCCGTAATAATTCAGCAAAAGCTACTCGGTCGGGCTGCGAACCTTCTTGACAGCGCACAATTAAATCGTAGTTAGAGAGTTTTGCGGAAGTCACTAAATTGTTAGTTTCACTCACCTCAACTCTTGACCATGATACAGGAAGAGATTGACTCATAAACTTAGTTAAAAGCATTATATGATTTCTCAGCTTTTAGACTCAATTGCTAAAGCAAAAGTTCCCCGAAGATTTTCAATTAGTTGGCAATCTCTATAATTTATTGACTTTAATTAGTCTGAGATTCATAACTAGGAGCGTAATCTTTTAATAGACTGCTAAGTTGAGTAGCTACATTAGAATCACTTTTAGCACTAATAGCCTGTCGTTCTGGATAAAATTGTGGTCGATCGAGATATCGAGCAATTGCTTCGCTTACCTGTTGGCGGATTAACTCTTGTAGTTCTTCTCTGGCTCTTTGACGCTGATAGTTTGCTCCTTCTTCAGTAGTGGCGTATAGAGGGGGTAAGCGGTTGAGAGCATAAGCGGCAATGTCACCAACATCAAGAGAACTGTCGCTAGTTTGTTCGATTTCTGCAACGCGAGTAATTGCTTCGCTAAGAACTAACTCTTCCATGACGTTGATAAACTGCTTGCGAGGAACTGCTACGACTTCTCCTGTAAGCAAAGCTCCCATAAGTTTGTCTAAAGCCGTATACTCTTCAACAGATAATTCTGCTGCTGCATCGCAAATACGTCCAACTTCTGCTTCCATAGCTGGAGTTAGATAGCCATCTTGCAGAGCTTGTTCTACTATTAATTTGATTCCCATAATGTTTTTAAAATATTTTCCCTAAACAATCGGACTTAACGACCTATCTTAGTCTCTCTTACCAGAGATCGAAAAGGGAAAGAGACAAAATAGCTGTCAATTAACAGTTTATGTGCGGTAAATATTTAGATATCTATGTACTTGTTTTGACAAATTTCAAGACTTTGGACGTAAATTAATAGCCTATTTTAGCAACATATTTTTATTTATTCAATTCCTGTAAATCTCCAGGGAACTGGGTCTACAGCTATACCATTAACGTACAACCCCCAGTGTAGATGAGGACCAGTAGAAGCTCCCGAAGAACCTACCGTACCAATTCTCTGCCCTGGCTGAACCATGTCTCCTTCTCGCACATAAATATCTTGTAGATGCATAAATATACTAACTACACCTTGACCGTGATCGATACCAATAGTATTGCCATGTACGTGAAAGTCTTCGTCTTCTCTGCCAATTAGCCTGACTTTTCCTGCGGTTGGTGCGACTACTAACGAACCACTGCTGCCTGCATAGTCAACGCCTTTATGGTAATAATCATTAGCAAATTCACCGTTATAATAACGCCTTACCCCAAATACCGTAGAAACTGATGCAGAACTCGGTTTAGTGAAAGTACCGTTCCAGAACTTTTGAGGTGTAACCAAACTTTTAAATTCTGCTACCTTTTCTAGTTCGGTGTCAGTAGCTGGTCTGGAAGCTTTACCAGTCAACCAAATGCGCTGAATGGGAAAGACGCGATTTTTCAACCAGACACCAATATTGCTGGTCGATTCTTCCCCTTCGACACGAACGGTCATTTTACCTGGAGGATCTAAAGGCGAAGTTGGGATTAAAGCTCTATAGCGATCGCCAAGTGGAAAAACTGGATAATTTTTTTCTTCTAAATTTACGATTGGTGGTGGACTAGTGTTATCGTCTGGAGTTATTAAAACCGAAATAGTATCGCCCATTTGAGGTGCCTTTGGCGATATATCTACTTCTAAAGCGTTCACAGCGGTAGGAATTGCGATTAAAAATGTTGTCGCTGCCCAAGTAGAAATACTTCTCAAAGCATTTAGCATAAATTTATCTTTCTTTGCCCGAAAAAATAGTGAATAGTAGATAGTGTATTCTTTACTAACACAGATTTAAGAAAAGTAAAAAGGTAAAAGTCAAAAGTTAAAAGTAATTCAGGCTTTAGAAAAAAGACATTGAGCATTTAATACTGTTCATTGCTCATTGCTCATTGTCAAGCGATCGCGCCGATGGGGTTTTTTCTACCACCACTGTAATTGAATCTTATCTATCATTTTAAATAGGGAACAAATGTAACTATTTAGATGAGCGCAGCGATAGAAACCAAACTCTTACTAAAACAACCCGAACTTTTGGAAACCCGTCTTAAAGAAATTCCAGCAGAACCTGGAGTGTATTTTATGCGGGGTAACAATGACGATATTCTTTATATTGGCAAATCTAAGAAACTGCGATCGCGTATTCGTTCTTATTTTCGCGACTCGCAAAAACTGAGCGATAGGATCGCCATGATGGTGCGTCAGGTAAGCGAAATCGATTTTATCGTTACCGACACCGAAGCCGAAGCTTTAGCATTAGAAGCCAATCTAATCAAACAGCATCAGCCTTATTACAATGTGCTGTTAAAAGACGATAAGAAATATCCCTATGTTTGTGTTACCTGGTCGGAAGATTACCCCCGCATTTTTATTACTCGCAAACGTCGGGCTAAAAACGAGAAAGATCGTTATTACGGTCCTTATGTAGATACTCGCTTGTTGCGCTATACCTTACACATCATCAAGCGCGTGTTCCCGTTGCGTCAGCGTCGTCAACCTTTGTTTAAAGACCGACCTTGCTTGAACTACGATATGGGTCGTTGTCCTGGAGTGTGTCAGTCTCTAATTACCCCTGAAGATTATAAAAAAATCATGCAAAAGGTGGTCATGGTGTTTCAGGGTCGAACCGATGAGTTGGTAAACACTCTACAAGCTCAAATGGAACAGGCGGTAGAAAAGCTAAATTTCGAGCAGGCTGCTAATTTACGCGATCAAATTAAAGCTTTATACGGTCTAAATGCCGATCAAAAAGTATCTTTGCCTGACGACACCGTTTCTCGCGATGCGATCGCTCTAGCTGCTGACGATAAACACTGCTGTATCCAGCTATTTCAAATCCGCGCTGGACGTTTGGTAGGACGTTTGGGTTTCTTTGCCGATGCTCAATCTGGTACTGTAGGAGCAATTTTACAACGGGTACTAGAAGAACATTATTCTACTGTCGAACCGATAGAAATTCCTGCTGAAGTTATCGTGCAGCACGAGCTACCAGAAGGAGAAATGTTGACTGACTGGTTGAGCGATCGTAAGGGTAGAAAAGTTAGTTTGGTAGTTCCCCAACGCCAAACTAAAGCCGAACTAATTGAGATGGTAGAACGCAATGCCAATTACGAGTTAGAGAGAACTCAAAGAACCAGCGATCGCAATACTCAGGCTTTACAAGATCTGACGAGTATTTTAGATCTACCAGAATTTCCCAAACGTATTGAAGGTTACGATATTTCTCACGTTCAGGGTTCAAATGCCGTTGCTTCTCAGGTTGTTTTTGTCGATGGCGTACCAGCCAAACAACATTATCGTCACTATAAAATTAAAAATCCTACCGTTACTATCGGTCACTCTGATGACTTTGCCAGCATGGCAGAAGTAATTCGCCGCCGCTTCCGCAAGTACGCCGCAACAACTTCATTAGCAGAAATAGAAAGCAATGACGATTTTCCCGATTTAGTAATGATAGATGGTGGTAAAGGACAGCTATCAGCAGTGGTTGCCGTCTTACAGGAGATGAATCTTTTAGAACGAGTAAAAGTAGTTAGTTTGGCTAAAAAAAGAGAAGAAATTTTTCTGCCAGGAGAATCTATACCTTTAAATACAGAAGCCGAACAGCCAGGAGTGCAGTTACTGCGACGAGTTAGAGATGAGGCACACCGCTTTGCCGTAAGTTTTCATCGTCAGCAAAGATTAAAAAACAACAGGCGATCGCGTTTAGAAGAAATTTCTGGTTTGGGTTTTCACCGTCAAAAACAACTGCTGGCGCATTTTCATTCGATTGACTATATTCGTGAGGCTTCAGTAGATAAATTAACAGAAGTCCCTGGTATCGGTCGCAGTTTGGCGCAAGAAATTTATAGTTATTTTCATCCTAATTAATTCTAGAGCAGTGCAACATGGGATGGTTGAATTTAACTGGGAGACTTAGGGACGAGAAGACCAGGGGAATAACTAATTGTCGATCGATCTAAATCATTACGTACATATGCAACGCCAATTTTAGTTTTAGTTATGACGATCTAAAGCCAAACTTAACTAGAACGGTAATTATGAGTTAATTCTTCAGTATGTTTGCTGTTTTGAAATGGCTGCCATTCTGTAGATATATCTTCAACTACAGTTTTTTTACCTGGTGATTCTAAAAACAAAACTTTAATTGTTGGTTGATAATTTTTGCCAATTAATTCGTGTCCGTGTCCGATCACTTCACCTACATGACCCGTCTTTTTTTGTCGAACGCGATCGCCTATATTAAACATGACTTTCATAATTTTTAAATTTGGTTGCTTTAGTTGCTAAATAAACTTAGAAAACAAAGTCTTAAATCATCAATCAGTATAGTTAAGTCATTTTTTTTATTCGTCTAACTTTAGGCTTACTATAAATAAATTTAATGTTAAAAAATATAAACACAAATTGCGATCGCTTTTAGTTATAAAACTACACACAAAAAAGTACGAAAGTGTACGTTAGCTTTGGTTTGTTTTTGTTTAAATAATAAAAAATGTCTTTTAAAACAAGAAATAAAAAACCGCTAAAAATCATAGTTCTTATTAGTAATGGAAAGCACAAAAAAATAAATTTATTTATAGCAATTTTGTAAGTAACTATTGTGGTTCTGTTCGAGTCATTAAAAAACTTAAGAACCTATAAAGTTTCTGATGAAAACAATATCTTCGTTTCAAATTTTGTCATGTATTTTAGGGCAAACTATCTTGTAAATTGTAAAATTAAGTACTTTTACAAACTAAAACAGTAAAAGATTAATTAATCGATCGCAGCTTTGGGCTATAAAATAGTTCTGCTAAAAGACTCTTATACCGAGATAAAATGGCACGTAGGACAATTTTCAGCCATTCCAAAATAAAAAAAAACTATGGCAGTTTACGTTTAAAGTTAAACACTCAGACAGATGTAATATTTCTTGACATTGTATTAACCTAATTGACAGTCTATGTTTATTAAGGTTAAAGAAAAAATATGTCTGGCGATCGCTTCGACTTATTAGTTATTGGCGCGGGTTCTGGCGGAAACTCAGCAGCACAAAAAGCAGCCTCTATGGGATTTAAAGTCGCTATCGCCGAAGCTAAAGCAGTGGGTGGTACTTGTTTGAATCGCGGCTGTACTCCTAAGAAATTGATGGTCTATAGTGCAGATTTTGCTCTAAAAGAAAAACTAACTTCCAGCTATGGTTGGAATAGTTGCGATCGCCAGATCGAATTTTCGGTGTTGACGAACAACATACATCAATATCTATCGAAATTAGAACAAAATTTTGTTGACAAGCTCAAGGAATCGGAAATTGAATTAATTTCCGAACGCGCTACGTTTATCGATAAGCAAACAGTTAAAGTAGGCGATCGCCAGATAACTGCCGATAAAATTATTATTGCCGTCGGCGGACATCCCAACAAAATAGATATTCCTGGTAGCGAACACGCCATAACCTCTGACGGTATGTTTCATCTGCAAGAAGTTCCTCGGCGTTTTGCAGCCATAGGCGGAGGCTACATAGGAGTAGAATTTTCTAGCATGATGAGTGCTTTTGGTTCTCAAGTTACCTTGATGGACACGGACGAGTTAATACTATCGGGGTTCGATCGCGATTTACGCCTGGGGGTGCAGCGAGGATTAATCGCTAGAGGGGTAAACTTTTTACCAGAAACTACGGCTAAAGAAATCGTACCACTAGCAGATGGATTGCAGTTAAATCTATCTACTGGAGAAAGTCTAGTTGTCGATACTATCTTACTAGCAACGGGACGAACTCCCAACACCCAAAACCTTGGTTTGGATAAGGCAGGGGTAGAAATAGGGGAAAAAGGCGAAATTAAAGTAGATAAATATAGTCGTACCACCCAGGAAAATATCTATGCCATTGGCGACTGTACCAACCGCATACCCTTGACACCCGTTGCCAAAGCAGAGGGGAGAGCAGTAATAGATACGGCATTAGGTAATAATCCTAAAACTGTAGAATATCAATACGTCACTTCAGCAGTATTCGCACGTCCCGAAGCCGCTACGGTAGGTATGAGTGAAAATGAAGCTCGTCAAAAATATGGCGATCGCATTCGCTGTCATCAAACCCAGTTTCAAACCATGCTTTATAGCTTTGCCAAATCTGATGAGTCTACTCAGATAACTATGAAGTTAGTGATAGACGAAGACGAAAAAATTCTAGGTATACACATGGTTGGAGAACATGCTGCCGATATTATTCAGAGTTTAGCTGTGGCGGTACGTCAGGGAATAAGCAAACATGACCTCGATGAAACTATTGGTATTCATCCTACTATTGGGGAAGAGTTCCTCACAATGTACTAAATGTTTTATCGCTACGATTTTGGAATATTAACAAGTATGGCGATCGCCGCAATTTTGTCTGGCTGTGCCACAACCAAATATACCCAATGCGAACAAATATTTAATATCGCCCGTCAAGTTACCAATCGCTCGGAAACAATAGCCTATACAGCTAAGGGTAAAGCGATTGAGTTAAAAACTTGGCTAGAAACAGCAAAACTAATGGATACCACTTCCAGACAACTCGAAGCTCTACCAATAGAAGATCTGCAATTAAATGAATATAAGACCAAATTAGCCAGCGTCTATCAAATTTATGGAGCGGCAACTTTAGATGCAGTTAAAGCCAGAGAAGTTAAAGACTTGACTGCTCTGAAAACCGCTCGCGATCGCGCTCGTTCTGCTGGAAAACTACAGCAAGAAGCAGTAGCTCAAATCAATTCTTATTGTTTGGGCGATCGATAGTAACTGATGTTACTCACTAATTAGTCGATCGAGGCTGGGTAATGGATAATGGGTAATGGGTTAATACAGTTCGTTTGACAATTATTGTTTGAAAGCGAAGCTCGGGGAAAAGACAAAGGGGAAGGGGCTGAGTGATGGCATTTTTCTAATTTTATTAGTTGAAACTATTCTTTTGCGTAACATCAGTTACTAAGATGAATTTATCTGTAACAACTTTTTAAATTTACAATATATGGACTTAACTGCTGCCTTACCGACGTTTCTCGTTACCCTCAGAGAAGGATTTGAAGCGGCTTTAGTTGTCGGTATCGTCATGGCTTGTTTGCAAAAAGCCGATCGAGCAAAGCTGTATCGCTGGGTTTATTTAGGTATTATCGGCGGCATAGTTGCTAGCATTGGAGTTGGGTTTATCCTTGCTGGTACTCTAACAGGAGCCGAAGCAGCGGGAGGAATTTATGCACCTGTTGTCAAGCAGTTTTTAGAAGGAATTTTTGGACTGGTAGCTATTGTCATGCTGAGTTGGATGTTGCTGTGGATGACCCAACAGGCTAAATCAGTCAAAGGAGAGGTAGAAGGAGCGATCGATGAAGCTTTAACTGGTGATAATGCAGGACGAGCGGTGTTTATATTGATTTTTATCGCCGTCCTGCGTGAGGGCTTTGAAACTGTTTTATTTATCTTGGCGAAATTTCAACAAGAATGGACTATGCCAGCTTTAGGTGCGATCGCTGGATTGTCTTTAGCTGCCGTTATGGGAATAGCTTTATTCGCCCTGGGAGCCAAAATTAACATCCGCCTGTTTTTTCAGGTAATGGGCGTATTTTTGTTATTAATTGTCGGTGGTTTGGTGATGGGTGCGCTAAAACATTTTAATTCTGCTTTAGATTTACTATCTCAGCTATCGACCCTCAATCTTTGCCTTCCCAATAGTGGCTCTTGTATTTTAGGCAGTCAAGTTTGGGACGGCTCGCAATTACTACCAGATAAAGAATTTCCTGGTATTCTACTCAAGGCTTTATTTGGCTATCGGCAAACATTATATTTAGGACAAATTATTGCTTATGTTTCTTTCCTAGCAATTATCGGAACGGCTTATTTTCAGAGTTTGACAGGCAAACCAACAGTTACCAATAAACAAGCTTTGAATGAGTAATTAGGTAAAATTAAATTTGTTGAAATAGCTTTTAAACGGGTACAAATTTAAAATAGCGCGACTCGTCTTATCATACTGACGCTCTCTTTCATAAATAAAAACCCATTACCCATTACCTACCCAAACATTTTCTAATTGATTAAACGTATATAGTAAAACCATGCCAGGAAAATTTTTTCAAAAACCAGAACCCGCTCAAAGCGATCGTGTTCCGCCAGGACAATATTTAGCCAAAGGTTTTCCCGTACTTACCTATGGAGAAACACCGCAGATTAGTACCGACGAGTGGCAATTTCGCGTTTGGGGGTTAGTAGAAGATAAAACTTTTACCTGGTCGGACTTTATGGATTTGCCCCAACATGACTTTACCGCCGATTTTCACTGTGTAACTCGCTGGTCGAAACTAGATGTTAAATGGACGGGAGTTAAAGTTACTGATTTTGTCAAAGAACTGGCGATTGACAAGAAAGCAACTCATATTCTGCAAACTTGCTACGGCGACTATACGACCAATTTACCAATGGAAGACTTTATTCGCGAAGAAAACTTTTTTGCCCATACTTTAAACGGCGAACCCTTACCAGCAGAACATGGAGGTCCAATGCGGCTAGTAGTACCCCATCTTTATGCCTGGAAAAGTGCCAAATGGATTAACGGTATTGAATTTATGAAAGGCGATCGCCTGGGATTTTGGGAACGAAACGGCTACCACAGTCGAGGCGAACCCTGGGCAGAACAACGCTATGCAGGACGATAGAAGAAACCAACTGTATTTGTTATGTACAACCTGCCTGTGTATTTAATGAACAATGAGCAATGAGCATTTATCGTCTGTAGTGTTCGATGTTCGAGGTTTAACGTACTGCGATATATAGACGCTCGCCGTTTAAAAATCAAAAGTCGTACGTAATACCCCAACATATTGTGTATCATTACTGCTATCATTTTCAGGATTAAAAACTATCCAAAAACCAGGAGTTACGGAGATGTTGTCGTTAACTCGCCAGCTATAAAAAGCTTCAAGGTGATAGGCATTGTCACTTTCTTCGCGAACATCGCTGGAAGCAACATGGGGGGGTATCCCAAAGAGAATTCCTGGTAAGTTACCTTCTCCTCCTAAATCGGGAAAAGAGACTCCAATCGCCCCATACCAACTTTGGGCATTGTCGCCCTCACTGATAAAAAGAGTGTCTGTTTCGCCCAAACCATTGGGAACCGCACTAATATCAGAACTTTCGGCATTTGCCCAAATATATCCACCCCAAGCGTGAATTTGAAACTTTTCTGTAAAACGGTAAAACCCTTGCGAAGCTACAATGTCGTTTGAAGTAGCGATGTTGTCTCCAAAAGGAGTAATAGCAAGCAGGCTGCCCGTATTTCCAGTCAAGTTAACGTTGCCACCAGGACTATAGCCGTGAGAATATGCCAGACCAATACCTCCTTGCTCTCCTAAATAGACCAAGTGTGCCAGGGCATTGTAACCGCCATTAAATAAACCATTTTTCTCAGAAGGCAAATTGGGATTATCTCCTAAATAGTCCACAGTTAAGGTAAAGTCTTCGGCAAATTCCCAGTTGGCAGCAGCACCACCGCCACCCCGACGAAACACGGGATTATAAGAACCAAATAGGGAGGGAACTCCATTACCATCATCGGCAATCAGGGCGGGAGTTACAGTATCTGTAATATCAGTGTAGCCAATGCCTGCAGTTCCTACTACAAAGGAAAGCGAATCGCTGACGGGAAATAAATAACGTATGTGGGGAGCAGTAAGGTCGTTATCGGTACCAGCGTCAAAATTGAGCCTGGTCATTCCCGTGCCTGTAGCTAAAGCAATTTGACTGTTGCCATCGGCATCTAAAAAATTACCAAATTCCAAACGGACTCGCAGCAAATCTCTACCAGTAAAACTACTTTCTAAGTTGAGACGACTGCGATTGGCAAAGTAAGTTTGAGAAAGATCTTCGTCACTACCAATACTATTGCCAAAAGTATCGCTGATAGCAGTGATAAATTGAGCGACGAGTCTGGTAGTTGTGGAAAACTGTTGTGATTCTAGTGCTGTGGTACGCAACTCTAAATTATCTACTCGTCCTTCTAAATCTGCTAGCTCGGTACCAAAATCTCTCTGCAATCTTTCTAGAGTCATCAAGTCTTCTCGACGAAGATAATCGCTATTGCCGGCAATTAATTCGGTAATGCGATTGAGACAGGCATCTAGACTTACAGCAAATTCATAACGACTCAAAGCACGATCGCCACGATAGGTAGAATCTCGATAGCCTGCAATGCAGTTATAGCGTTCGACTAAATTTTGTAATGCTTGATATGCCCAGTCTGTGGGTTTTACGTCAGATAGCTCGGAAACGGAAGTGACTTGTGCCTGTAAGTAGCGATCGCTTTTTGTGGAAATATCGTTTACAGGTACTGCTAAGGCTGTTGAAGATATTAATAAAGTAAACGAAAATCCGTATAAGAAACTTTTTAGCATTGAATTTATATCAGATTGTGAAAAATATAAGTTTGAGATAAAAAGGACAGATATTAAGCTGAAAGTAATATTCTTATTCAGTAATCTGCCCCATGTTTGAATTGATTTAGCAATGGAAACCGCGCCCATTTCATAGGCAGAGGAAAACACGCCAAGATGAATCTAAGCTTCATCTTGTAATTAATAAGCCAGGTCAAATTTTAAATGCTCCTCTCACTCCTGGTATAAAAATTTCGTCTTGGTGCGAAGATCGAATTATTCAAACAGCCGATAAAGTTAGGATTGTAATAGTTGCGATAGAGTCTTTGCCGTTCCCAGTTCGTACAGTTGTGATAAGTATTTGGTCGCGGTTTCCACAAAACGCGAGGACTGAGAGAGATTGCCAAACAACTCCGTAAGTTCGAGCAAGGGACGGGGATTAGAACCGCCTTCAAGAGCGCGTTGCGTCAGGGTATCTGCCATTGGATCGTCAATGGGCATCGATCTACCCCGGTCGCTCTTGCCATTGAGATAGCGGAACCAAGCAGCGATTGTCAAACTGATGTAGTCAATAGAGCCATTCTGCTGTAGCTTGTTTCGTAGAGAGCCTAGTACCCATTTCGGAAGCTTGGCAGAACTGTTGAGACAGAGGCGAGGAAGCTGGTCGCGAATTTTAGGATTGGAGAACCGTTCGACCAGGGTTTGTTTGTATTCGTCGAGGTCGATTCCCGGTACGGGTTTGAGTGTAGGCGTAACTTCTGCCATCAAGTGTTCGACCGCTTGACGAATCAGATCGTCAGCCATTGCCTCATGGACGTAGGTGTAGCCCATCAGCGAGCCGAGATAGCCAATCAGAAGGTGGCTGGTATTGAGTAGCCGCAGTTTCATCATCTCGTAGGGATGCACGTCCTTAGTCATCAAAACACCGACTGTTTCCCAATCGGGTCGTCCCATACAGAAACGATCTTCAACTACCCATTGAATAAACGGTTCTGCTACTACGGGCCAAGCATCATCAATATTAAATTGCTCGCTCACCATTTCGAGATCGTCAGGTGTGGTCGCGGGAGTAATGCGATCGACCATGCTGTTGGGAAAAGCAACATTTTTGGCGATCCAGTTACCCAACTCTGGATTTTGTCGTTCGGCAAAGGCAACAAGCATTTTACTGACGACTTTGCCATTACCTTGAATATTGTCGCAAGATAAGACGGTAAAGGGTGGTAAATTTTGCTGTCGCCGACATTCTAAGGCAGCGCAAAGAAAGCCATAAACTCCCTTTGGTTGGCTGGGATGCTGAAGATCGTGCTGAATAACAGGATGATTTATTTCTAACTCACCACTGCCTTCGACAACGTAGTAGCCCCCCTCTGTAATAGTGAGGGTTACGATACGACATTGCGGATCGCTGAGGGTGTCGATAACAGCTTGAGGGTCGTCAGGAGCAAATAAATATTGGGTAATCGAACCGATAACGCGGGCACGATCGCCTTCTGGAGATCTCTCTACCAAAGTGTACAAACAGTCCTGGGAATTTAGTGCTTCTTGCATCTTGCGGTCGTATTCGAGCAAGCCAACGCCACAGATCCCCCAGTCGCTGTTGGGATGCTGTTCGAGGTAGTTATCTATATATAAAGCCTGATGGGCGCGATGGAAACCGCCTATGCCAATATGGACGATCCCGTTAGTTATGGCAGTGCGATCGTAACGGGGGATGCGCACCCGATCTGACAAGCGCGACAGGGACGCTCGATTGAGCTTAATAGCCGACTTGGTGCTGGGGTCTTTCATGAGATTTATCTACAGTGAGGTGGTGACGCTGAGTTTTGGGAATGGCAAGTTCTTGGGCATCAAATAAATGACATAGTTCTCCATCGATATGGATGGGAACGCGATCGCGAATTTGGGCGCGATTATCACCATCGGTTTGCACGATTATGGTGTCTCCGCCAGCCATTTTGACGTAGAGGTAGGTTTCGCCACCGAGTCTTTCTACAACTAATACTTCTCCCATTAAGGTAGGATTATTAGCATCGATGCGTAGATGTTCGGGCCGAATTCCTAAAGTAGCGCGATCGTCTACTCTCAGGGTTTTGGGCTGTACTGGCACGGTGACGGTAGTATCTCCAGGCACCCTAACTGTAGTACCCGAGTCTGTAACTCCTGTTGTCGTGACGGGAAGAAAGTTCATTTTTGGCGAGCCGATAAATCCCGCCACAAAGCGATTTCGGGGATGGTGGTATAGTTCTAATGGCGAACCTACCTGTTCGATAATGCCACCCTGAAGAACGACGATTTTATTGGCTAGAGTCATTGCCTCTACCTGATCGTGAGTAACGTAGATCATTGTCGCCTGTAGGCTATCGTGGAGGCTGGATAGCTCGATTCTCATCTGTACCCGTAGCGCGGCATCTAAATTCGATAGCGGCTCGTCAAACAGAAATACTTTCGGATCGCGAACCAAAGCACGTCCGATCGCCACTCGCTGTCTTTGTCCGCCAGAAAGAGCCTTGGGCTTACGGTTTAGTAGTGGCTCTAGTTGCAGTATCCGCCCGACTTCTCTAGCTCGTTCCAGTCGTTTGGCTTTGGGTACTCCCGCCAGACGCAGACTAAACGCCATATTCTCAGCAACGCTCATGTGGGGATAGAGAGCATAGGTTTGAAACACCATCGCCAAGCCCCGTTTATCTGGAGGAACTTCGTTCATGCGCTCGCCATCGATAAGTAACTCGCCAGAGGAAATGTCCTCTAGTCCAGCAATCATCCGTAGTAAAGTCGATTTACCGCAGCCAGAAGGACCGACAAAAACCACAAATTCTCGATCTTCAATATCTAGATCGATGCCTTTAATAACCTCGGTATCGGTATAGGTTTTACGAATGTTTCTTAAGGTAATAGTTGACATAATTAACTCAACTTTAATAGATATAAATTTTTACTTGACAGCCCCAAATGTCAGACCACGAACTAACTGCCGTTGACTGAGCCAGCCAAAAATTAGAATTGGAGCGATCGCCATTGTCGAAGCAGCAGACAGCTTTGCCCAAAACAAGCCTTGAGGACTGGAAAAAGAAGCAATAAACGCAGTAAGCGGTGCAGAGTCATAGGTAGTCAGATTTAAGCTCCAAAAAGCTTCATTCCAGGACAAAATGATTGACAGTAGTGCTGTAGAGGCAATCCCAGGCAGGGATAGGGGTAACAATACGTGTACCAGTTCCTGATAGGTGGTAGCTCCATCCATGCGATCGGCTTCGAGAATGTCCTTGGGAACTTCTTTGAAAAAACTGTAGATCATCCAAACCACAATGGGCAAATTGATTAGAGTGTAAATAATAACCAATCCAATCCGAGTATCCAGCAATCCCGTTTCCCTTGCCAAGATGTAAATCGGCACTAGTACGCCCACTGGAGGCAGCATTTTAGTTGAGAGCATCCAAATCAACGTACCTTTAGTACGGGAGGTAGGGAAGAAAGCCATTGCATAAGCTGCGGGAACTGCCAGCAGCAGTGCCAGAACAGTTGCTCCTAGAGAGATTAAAACACTATTCCAGGCATAGTTAAAGTAAGAAGCTCGCTCTTGAATAGCAACATAGTTTTCTAAAGTGGGTTGGAAGAAAAGCTGTGGCGGTGTAGCAACTGCTGCCACTTCAGTTTTAAAGCTGGTAACAAACATCCACAAAATGGGAAAGAAGAGAATAATAGCTACCAGCCAGCCTAAAAGGGTTATAAGCCATTGACGAGAATTTTTATTTGCCATGAGTTTAAGTATCTAAATTACGAGCGACACTACGAACGAGGAAAATTGCCACCAGGTTAGCCAGAACCACAGCAATTAGACCTCCTGCCGAAGCACCGCCAACATCAAATTCCAGCAGTGCCTTGAGATAGATGTAGTAAGCCAAATTAGTAGTAGCTAATCCAGGTCCACCGCCTGTAGTAACAAAGATTTCGGCAAAGATGGTAAGGAAGAAAATAGTTTCAATCATTGCCACTACTGCGATCGCCCGACTCAGGTGAGGCAGCACTACAAATCGAAACAGTGCCAGTGGACGTGCGCCATCCATACGAGCCGCTTCTAATTGGTCGGTATCGAGGGACTGAATCGCCGTTAGCAGAATCAACAGCGCAAACGGCAGCCATTCCCAGGACACGATAATAATAATTGACAGCAGTGGCAGATCGGCAAACCAGTCAATCGCTCCTAGTCCCAGTCCGCGAGTAATTTGAGCAAACAGTCCGTTAACTGGATGCATCAGCATATTTTTCCAAATCAACGCGCTTACCGTTGGCATCACAAAAAATGGCGAAATTGCCAGCACCCGTGCAATGCCTCGTCCGAAAAAGTCTTGATTATACAGCACCGCAAGCAAAGTACCCAAGCCAATGGTAATCAGCAACACCGAAGCGACTAAAATAAGGGTTATGCCGATGGAAGTCCACAACGCGGGGTCGGTAAGGATAAAAACAAAGTTTCCCAAGCCAACAAATTCACGGTTTTCAGGAATCAGCAGATTATATCGCTGCAAAGAAAACCAAATTGCCATTACTAGCGGTACAATCATCCAGAGCAAGAGGACAATTACCGATGGAGCTACCAAAGCTAAGGTAGGAATCTGTTTGCGCGATCGCTTTTTGGATGGTGGTGGGCTATGCTGTGTGGTTGCTACTGAAGAAGTCATATTTAGATTTCAGATAAAAGCTAATAATTAACTACTCGATATACCCCGTATGACGCATAAAGCGTTGGGCGACTTTTTGCGAGCGCTCGATTGCCTCCTCTACGGATAAGCGATCGGCTAAAGCAGCCGCCATGCGCTGTCCTACCTGAGTTCCAATCGCCTGAAATTCAGGAATATCGACATATTGAACTCCCTTATAAGGAGTAGGTTTGGAAGCAGGATGGTTGATATCAGCAGATTTAATAGAATTAAGTACGATATCTGCAAAGGGAGCAGCCTGCTGATAGTTGGGGTTGGTGTAGGTTGAGGTGCGAGTTCCTGGCGGCGCAGCTATCCAACCGTGCTTTTCGGCAACCAACCGCACATACTCTTTAGAAGTCGCCCAGGTTATAAATCGCTGAGCTGCTTCGGGATATTGCGAAGTTTCGGGAATTGCTAAAGCCCAAGACCACAGCCAGTTTGAGCCATTAGGATATGTTTCTATGGGAGCGCGAGCAAAGGCAACGCGATCGGCAACTTGCGACTGGTCGGGGTTAGAAAGCAATCCAGCAGCAACGGTAGCATCGATCCACATTCCGCATTTACCAGTGGAAAACAGTGCCAAGTTTTCATTAAAACCATTGGAACTAGCCCCTGGCGGTCCATAGTCGTTCATCACATCGACATAAAAGCTAATTGCCTTTCGCCACTCTGGAGTGTCGATTGTCGGCTGCCAGTCCATGTCAAACCAGCGTCCTCCATAGGTGTTGACTAGCGTTGAGAGAAATCCCATATTCTCTCCCCAACCAGACTTTCCGCGCAAGCAAATACCATAAACTCCGTTAGCTGGATCGTGTACCTGACTCGCCCACTTGCCCACCTGCTCGTAGGTGGGATTTTCGGGAACGGTAATTCCAGCTTTTTCAAACAAATCGCTGCGATAGTAAAGCATCGAACTCTCACCATAAAACGGCAGCGCATAGAGTTTGCCGTCATTAGAAAGTCCAGTGCGAATAGGATCGAGCAAATCGTCAACATCGTACTCGGCAGGAAGACTATCGAGAGGTTTTAACCAACCGCGTCTTGCCCAAATTGGCGTTTCATAAGACCCAATGGTGACGACATCAAACTGACCTCCTTCGCTGGCAATATCGGTGGTGGTGCGCTGACGCAGAATATTCTCCTCTAGCACCACCCAACGCAATTCGATGTCTGGGTTCTCGGCAGTAAAGCGGTTAGAAAGCTCCTGCATGACTACCATATCGCCATTGTTAACGGTAGCGATGGTCAGGCGTGTTTTCTTTGCAGCCTGGGGATCTGCCGAACAAGCGTGTAATAACTGTACTAGCAACACTCCAATTAGGAATGTTACCAGCACTTTGGCGAAGCGAAATCGGCGCATCGCAAAGATTCCTCTAATTGCAAAAAATTAAACTAAATGTAAACTTATATTCGATATGCGAGCAAAAGCTCATAATTAAAAATCATACCGAGGTTTTCTCATAAAATGAAAAAGACTGTATCATTTGCAACAATTCTTGATGGAGAGGAAAAGATAATCATGGTGATCGCAACCTATAATTTTCGGGGCAAAACCATCCTCATTACAGGCGGGGCGGGAGATATAGGTAAAGCCACCGCTCGGCGTTTTGCCGAGAATGGAGCGGAAATTGTGTTAACAGATATTAATGAAGCAAAAATGGCTGAGGTAGCTGAGGAACTCAAAGCATACGGTACGCCAATTCACACCTTTTGCTGCGACGTAACTCAAGCTAAGGAAGTAAAACAGGTCTTCACAGAAGCTGTCAAGCAGGTAAAACGCGTAGATTACGTCTTTAACAATGCTGGCTATCAAGGGGCTTTTGCAAAAATTTTCGAGTATCCTGACAATGATTTTCGCAAAGTTATCGATATTAATGTCGTTGGTGTTTTTAATGTTCTTAAAGCTGCCGCCCAATGTTTGCGAGAGGCTGGAGGCGGTGCGATCGTTAATATGGCTAGTCATGCAGGGGTTGACGGTCCGCCGAATATGTTAGCCTATGCTGCTTCTAAATTTGCCGTGATTGGTATGACCGAAACAGCAGCTAAAGACCTTGCTCCCGACAAGATTCGCGTCAATGCCCTGTCGCCTTCGCTAATAGGTCCTGGCATGATGTGGACTCGTCAAACAGAACTACAGGCTCAGGCTGGCTCCCAGTATTTTGACTCCGATCCCAAAGTAGTAGAACAACAGATGATTGACTCCGTACCCATGCGCCGTTTGGGTAGTTTGGCAGAAGTTGCCAATGGAGTCGCGTTTTTAATGAGCGATGAAGCTAGTTACATTACTGGGTTCAATCTGGATATTACTGGAGGACAGTAAAGAGCAGGGTGCAGGGTGCAAGAAAGAAAAAATTACCGCGATCGCTCTTGATTGGCATACGTGTAATTAATTTGGCTTATCTAATTAAGATAGAATCAATCGACTATAATTTGAGCATAACAATTTTGCTTGAGTATTTGCTCAAAAACTTTTCACACTAAACTTGAAATTTATCTATCTATCGACAGATATGAAACAACTTGGTACTGCTAAAAGCGATCGCAAACTCGATCTGGCGGCTCATGCGGCCTGGCTCTACTACATCGCTGGCAATACCCAAGAAGAAATTGCCACGAAGCTAAATATATCGCGACAGGCAGCGCAACGATTGGTAGCATTAGCTGTAAGCGAAAAGCTAATTAAATTTCGCTTAGATCATCCTTTGAGTAACTGTATTACTCTGGCGGAAGCCTTGCGCGATCGCTTTGCTCTTTCCTTATGCGAAGTAGTTCCCAACAGCATTGGTAAAGGCGATCCGCGTGCTAGCCTCGGAGTCTGCGCCGCCAATCATTTAGAGGCTTATTTGGGAGCGAAAACACCAAACATTACTGCTCTCTCGTCTGGTCAAACCTTACGGGCAATGGTAGAGCAAATTCCATTAATGGAGCGACCCCAGCACAAAATTGTCTCTATTATCGGCAATATGTCTCACTACGGGCGGGCGGGTCGTCACGAAGTGGTAATACATCTTTCCGAACGCACCGACGCTCAAGCCTATCCCTTACCAACTCCAGTTGTGGCTATTTCTGTTGAAGAACGCAAGCTGCTGCAAACCCAGAGATCTTTTCTCGCGATCGAATCCCTGGCGAAACAAGCCAAGGCTACCTTTATCGGCATCGGCGACATTACCTGGAAAGCTCCACTACACGAAAATGGCTTTATCAACGATGAGGAAGTAGCCGAATTAATCGAATTAGGAGCGGTAGGAGAAATTGCTGGCTGGGCATACGACCAACAGGGAGACTTATTAAAACAAGGTACTAATACCCGCGTTGCCAGCGTTTCTCTAGAACAACCTGTTAGTAGGCTGACAATTGCCGTAGCTGGCAGTATTAACAAAACCGATGCAATTCTAGCAGCACTAAAGGGCAAACTAATTAACGGCTTGATTACAGATGAGGAAGTTGCCGAAGCGATTCTGGTGAGTTTATAGCTTCTTAATAATCCGCTCATCGAACAGCTTTGAGGGCTTCATATAGAAGAGCGTATCGCTCAAAAGCAGATTCGTAAGCCGAACATTGCTGGGGATGGACGATATTACCCCCTTCAGGCAGAATCTCGAAGGCTGCTTCTAAGTTAGGATAAGCCCCCACCCCTACCATTGCCAAAATTGCTGCTCCGTAAGCTGCACCTTCTTCTGCTTGAGGGGCAACCAGTTCGATCTGCAAGATATCAGCCAAAAGCTTAAACCACAAGGGCGATCGCACGCCGCCCCCAGTCGCTAGCAGTTGCTGCACTGGAGTAATCTCTTGAATTATCTCTAAGGCAGCCCGCAGACTAAATGCCACCCCCTCCAAAACGGCTCGAATCAAATCGCTCTGGCTGTGAGCGAGGGACAGATTTACCCAGGCACCCCGCGTATCGGGGTCGAGATAGGGGCTGCGTTCTCCTGCTAAGTGGGGTAAAAACAATACCCCCCGCGCACCAGGCTCAGAACTGTCTGCTAATGCCATTAAATTTGTAAAGGCAATATCTGGCGCAAAGGTGTCTCGATACCAGCGTAACGCTCCTCCTGCTGCTAATGTCACCCCCAGCAGATGATACCCTCCATCTGCATGACAAAATAGATGCACCCGACCTTCTGGATCGGGAGTGGGGCGATCGCAAGGAACAAAAATAACTCCAGAGGTACCGATGCTCAGACTACCGCGATTGGGTTGGCGGTCTGAAATACCTAGTCCGATAGCAGCAGCAGCATTGTCACCCCCACCAGCCACGACGGGTAAACCCGCAGGTAGTCCCACGCGAGCGGCTATGTCTGCTTTCAGCCGTCCTGAAATTGCTGTAGATGCGACCACTGGAGGAAACAAATCCGAACTGAGTTTGAGTGCAGCTAAAATCTCTCTATCCCACTGGCGACTTGCCAAATTCAAACAGCCTATGCCAGAAGCATCCGAAGGTTCCGTGGCTGTTTCCCCCGTAAGTACATAGCCGAGGTAATCTTTAGGTAGTAAAATTTGCCTAACCTGCTTGTATGCCTGGGGTTCCTCAGAACGCAACCATAGAAGTTTTGGCAGTTGAAACCCCGTAACTGCTGGATTTCCAGTACGCTGAATTAAATCGTGCCGAGGTACTACCGTCTCTATTTCCTCAACTGCTTTACCCGTACGCTGGTCGTTCCACAAAATCGCAGGGCGGATTACCTGCCCCTGAGCATCAAGGGGCACCATACCATGCATTTGCCCTGATAGACCCAAGGCGATCGCCTGTCTTCCATTCAACTGCTGAGTGACATCGCTAAGAGCCTTTAAGCTGGATTCAATCCAATCTGACGGGTTTTGTTCTGTCCAACCAGGATGTGGAGTTAACAAAGAATAGCTATAAGTCGCTTGAGCAACGATCCGCCCTTTAAGATCGACAGCGATCGCTCGTACGCCTCCCGTTCCCAGATCTAAACCAATAACAACGTCAGACAATTAAACCTCCTTATATGTTTATTTCAAATTTACGCAATAAATACTTTTTTCCCGCTCACCTGCATAATTTTATAAGTTAGTAAAGTCTACTAGTAGAGCAGGACGTAAATAAAGCAACCATTTAATTTTTTAAAAAGCTTATAAATTAAAGCTTTTTGACTTTTAATTTTTGACTTTTTACTTCCGCCTAGCGGTACTAGCTCAAAAACTACTGCATCTGTTCTAACTCCATTCCTTTAGTTTCTTTGACGAAAAAGAGGACGAAAAAGAAAGAAATAGCCGCTGCCGTTGTATAAATACCGTATGCCGCTCCCAATCCTAAGTATTGCAGTATGGGAGGAAAGCTAGTAGAAATCGCAAAATTGGCGATCCATTGTATAGCCGTGGCAATTGAAAGCGCGGCACCGCGAATTCTGTTGTTAAACATTTCTCCTAACAGTACCCAAACTACGGGACCCCAAGAGAAACCAAAGCAAAATACAAAGATATTGGCGGCAAACAGAGCGATAAAACCAGTGGTTTCGCCCAAAATAGGAGAACCAGCAGCATTTACGGGAGCATTGCCAAAAATTACTGCCAGAGTTCCCAAGGTAATGGTCATGCCAATCGAACCTAGAACTAGCAGGGGTTTGCGTCCAAACTTATCGACAAAGGCGATTGCTACTAAGGTGGTAATAATATTTACTGCTCCAGTAATTACCGTAATAGTTAAGGAATCCTGTTCGGAAAAGCCCACGGCTCGCCATAAAACGCTGCTGTAGTAAAAAATGACATTAATTCCTACCAATTGCTGAAGTACGGATAAGCCAATACCGACCCAGACAATGGGTAGTAGTCCGCCCCTTCTGGTTAAAAGATCGGAAAACTTGGGTTGGCGTTCTCGTAAAACCGTTCTGCGAATTTCGGCAATTTTTTCTCGAACGTTACCTCTGATGATTTTAGTCAGAACTTTGGATGCTTCTTGCTCTCTTCCTTGAGCGACTAGATAACGTGGTGATTCGGGAATCATTAACGCCGACATTCCATACAATACGGCAGGAGGAATTTCTGTCCAGAACATCCACCGCCAAGCGACTATACCAAACAAGAATGGCGATTCAGCCGAACCAGCAGATACGGCAATGAAATAGTCGCAAAGCAGAGCGAGGAAAATACCGATTACAATTGCTAATTGCTGGAGCGATCCAAGTCTACCTCGTAAGTTGGCAGGGGAACATTCGGCGATATAGGCTGGGGCAATGACGCTGGCAGCACCAACGGCAATACCTCCTAAAAGCCGCCAAAAGGTAAAATCCCAAATACCAAAAGCTGCTCCAGAACCGATCGCACTAATGGTAAACAAGATCGAAGCGGCAATCATTGCCTTGACGCGACCATAGCGATCGGCAATATTACCCGCATAAAAGGCTCCTAATGCAGAACCTAACAGTGCCAGGGATACCGCCAGACCGACAAACACGCTGTTAGCACTAAAACCCACAGCTAGAGCGGCAACCGCACCATTAATTACAGCAGTGTCAAAACCAAACAAAAAACCACCGAGAGCGGCAACGGCAGCAATTAGAACTATATATAAAGTATTGGATTTACGACGCGAAGAAATATTGGACATTTTTATGTCAAATTTAAAATGTAAAGGTTGAGCGAACGAAGAAGCAGGGGTGCAGGGAGTAGAGAGCAGGGGGAAGTCAGTCGGATAGAGAGCCTCTTTTCCCCCTGCACCCTGCACCCAAGCGAAGCGGTGCCTTGAAAGAGTGATGATTAAAACGCAAAGTTTATCTTCTAGAACGTTTGCGGAGGCGATCGATTATCACGGCAAAGATAATTACTAAACCTTTAACTACTAACTGCCAGAAGAAAGACATATTTAAGAGGGTCAAACCATTATTGAGTACGGCAATGATTAGCGCACCCAATAGCGTACCGACAATGGTACCGATACCGCCTGTAAAGCTAGTTCCACCTAAAATTACTGCGGCGATCGCATCTAGTTCGTAACCCTGACCTAACATACCAGTAGCACTATAAAGACGGCTGGCACTCATAATTCCTGCCAAACCCGACAGCAAGCCACTTACGCCATAGACAAATAACAGTACCCGATTGACTTTAATTCCCGTCAATCTCGCCGCTCGCTGATTACCACCAACAGCATATATTTGTACGCCCAAAACGGTCTGACGCAGCACGAACCAACTTGCAGCTACAGCGAGTAAGGCAATAATCACCAGCCAGGGTAAAGGACCTACATAGCTATTGCCGATCCAGGCGAAATTCAGGTCGCGGTTAATTACCGTCGTACCGTTAGCAATTAAAAATGCCGCACCTCGTAAAGCCGTTAGCGAACCCAAAGTAACGATAAACGGCGGCACGTCCAAAAAAGTAATCAACGCGCCGTTAGCCAAACCCAATAATAAGCCCGTTAGCAAGCCCGCAGGTACTGCCAACCAGCCTAAAACTGGAATTAGAGATACCAAAACAGAAACTACAGCAGCTACCGCTAAAACCGATCCTACCGACAGATCGATACCGCCTGTAAGAATTACAAATGTCATTCCCGTTGCCAGGACAATATTAATCGATGCCTGCCGTAAGATATTAACGGCATTACCTGCGGTAAAAAAGTTAGGAGTCAACAAAGCAAATAGAATGCAGATTAGTACTAGAATTGGTAATATTCCTGCAATCTGCAAAAAGTTATTTAGCGATCGCCGCTGGCGTGGCTTGTGTTCTTTGTCTCCTCTATTTTTGGTGGGTTTTAAACTTTGCCTCATAGTGCCGATACCTCCGTCGCTCCAGTTGCATACTGCATAATATTTTCTTGAGTAATTTCCTTACCAGAACTGTCATCTAGTACCCCTACTAGCTCCCCTTCTCGCATTACTAATACGCGATCGCTCATGCCGATAACTTCTGGTAGTTCGCTAGAAACCATTAAAATTGCCACCCCTTGAGCAGCTAAATCGCTAATAATACGGTAAATCTCGCTCTTAGCACCAATATCTACACCTCGCGTCGGCTCATCTAGCATCAGCACAGTAGGTTTAATCGCCAGCCACCTTGCCAGCAGTAGTTTTTGCTGGTTGCCTCCAGAAAGGTCTATGGCTCGAATTTCTAAGTTAGCCAGTCGGATGTTGAAGTTTTCTATGGCTTKTTTGGCAATACTATTTACCGAACTCCAGTTGACAAAGCCGCCCCTGGCATCCTGTTTGAGCCTGTTAAGTCCGATATTTTTACGAGAACTCATTTCCAAAAACAAACCCTGGTCTTTGCGGTCTTCGGGAACATAGCCAATCCCCGCAGCGATCGCATCACCAGGGGAATTAATTTTGAGTTTTTTGCCGTTAAGCCAAACTTCCCCGCTTATTTTAGGATCTGCACCAAAGATCAGCCGCGATATTTCAGTCCGTCCCGCACCCACTAGCCCCGCCAAACCGAGAATTTCCCCTGCATGAAGCTGAAAACTAGCTGGCTTGACCTTACGACCATCGCTAATATTTTTGACTTCTAGCACCACCGCGCCTAGATTAGCTCGCCGTTGATGTTCGTAAAAGTCCTGCATCGAGCGTCCGACCATCATCTGAACCAAACGCTGGGGCGAAATTTCTTCTCTGGTGAGACTGCCAATATACTGTCCGTCTCGCAATACGCTGACGCGATCGGCTAGAGCGTAGATTTCTTCCATGCGATGGCTGATATAGATAATGGCAATGCCATCACTGCGGAGTTTGCGAATTACTTCAAACAAACGCTCGGTTTCTCTGTCCGATAGTGCCGCTGTCGGCTCGTCCATTACCAAAATTTGACTTTTATCTTTCAAGGCTCTGGCAATTTCTACCTGCTGCTGTTCGGCGATCGCCAGACTGCTAACTATAGTATTGGCACCAAAAGATGCTCCCAAACTTTCTAATACCCGCTTTGCCTCTGCCTGCATAGCATTACGGTCTAAAAACTGACCTTTGGTTAACTCGCTACCCATATACATATTTTCGGTAACGGTTAGATTGGGCGCGACATTTAGTTCTTGATAGATTAAATTGATACCTGCCTGCCTTGCCGAAGCAGGGTCGGTAATTTGTACTGGTTTGCCATTAATATAGATTTCGCCTTCGTCAGCAATATAGGCTCCAGCCAAAATCTTCATCAAGGTACTTTTACCCGCTCCATTCTCACCCATTAGGGCATGAACTTCTCCTGGATAAATCGTCAGGTTTACGTTCTGCAAAGCCGTAAACCCGTGAAACCGTTTGGTAATCCCTCGCATCTCTAATACGGGGGTTACAGTAGGCGAGCGATCGTTGCCTGTTTTTATATCTGTTGTCATACGCTTAAAATTATTTCTAATGTCATGTGAATTCAAAGAGAGTGTGAAGCAGGGGAGCAGGGAGCAGGGGGCAGGGAGCAAAGGCTTTTAAGGATATAATTTTTAGATTTAATGGTTTAGATAGGCAAAGGGAGCAGGAAGCAAGGGAAGTGACAAAAGAACCAATTAAAAGTCACGAAGATTTAGAAGTATACAAAATGGCATTTGATGCCGCTATGCAAATTTTTGAACTATCAAAAAAGTTTCCTAAAGAGGAAAAATATTCTTTAACCGACCAAATTCGTCGTTCGTCTCGTTCTGTTTGTGCAAATTTAGCAGAAGCATGGAGAAAGCGACGTTATGAAGCTGCTTTTATTGCTAAATTAAATGACTGTGAAGCAGAAGCAGCAGAAACTCAAACTTGGCTCAAATTTGCGGTTAAATGCGATTATCTGAACGTCGAAATAGGTAGAAAACTATATGGAAGATACAACCAAATTTTAGGAATTTTAGTGACCATAATTAATAATCCATCCCCCTGGCTTATAAAACGTTAACTATTAATAATCCCCCTGCTCCCTGCTCCATAGCGAAGCGATGCTCCCTTGCTTCAAACTTCCTGCTCCCTGCTCCCTGCTCCCTGCTCTCTGCTCCCTGCTCCCCTGCTTTCCTAAGAACTAATCTTCTGCTCCACACCATTTCACCACCCCTCTGCCGTATCGACATTTTCTTTAGTAATTAGCTTGACGGGAATTAAAATCTCTTGCGACTCCAGCTTTTCTCCCTTCAAGACTTTGTTTCCTACTCGAACTGCCGTTTCTGCCATTCCCCTCGGATCTTGTGTAGCAGTAGCAGCATAAACACTATCTTCAGAGGCGATCGCGTCGATGGCTTCTGGCGCACCGTCAACCCCAACGATAAAGAAGTCATCCCTTTTAGCTTGATTGGCAGCCAAATCTGCTCCTACACCACTAGGATCGTTAATGGCAAACACCGCATCGATATCAGGAAAAGTAGTAAGAATATCGCTCATCACCCTCAGTCCGCCATCACGGCTTCCTTCGGCATTTTGGTCTTTAGAAAGAATTTTAATTTCGGGATATTTAGCCAAAACACTCAAACAACCATCGACACGTTCGATTACCGAAGCCACTGGAGGTCCATTGACAATTACCACATTGCCCTTTCCTTCCAGGCGATCGGCAATGTACTGGCAGCTTACTTCTCCAGCTTGTAAATTATTAGTAGTTACCGTAGCATCTACTTCAGCATCTACCCCCGTATCTACGGCAACTACTACGCTACCCGCTTCTCTGGCTTTATCGACTGCTGGTCTAATGCCTTTACTGTTGGCAGCGTTTAAGACTACTACGTCGGTATCGGCAGCCACAAAATTTTCTAGCTGGTTAAATTGCTGATTTAAATCATAGCCACTGGAAACCACCGTAACTCTGACATCATTACCGCCAATTTCCTTTGCTGCTTGTTTGGCTCCTTCTGCCATCACGACGAAAAAGGGATTGCTTAAATCTCCTACAGTAACGCCTACCGATTGAAATTTTGTATCTACTTCGTCACTAGCATTGGCAGTATTGCCATTAGAAGAGCTATTAGTACAGCCAAAAAGAGTACTGCCGACCAGACATAATATGCCAGCAGCAAGCATCATTTTATTCACATTTATCTATCTCCACAACCGATTGCCTTTCAGCAATTTTTATTAGCAGCTATCTTTACAAAATAGATATTTTTAAACTAGATGTAACTCTACTATTTAGCTATGGCACTAATGTTGTATAAAGTAAAAGATTGCGATCTAACTAATTTTAGTCGCAAATTTTTTTAATATTTTAAGATTTTTGTTTATACTTTAGTACCGACGCACTAAAAGCTAAAGCTGCTATTCGAAAATGCTGTATTATTATTTTTGCACACGTGTGCAAAAAGGTTTATTAAGTTTTTTAGCGTTTTATCTAAAGACTAAAAAACTTAATTTGTAACTCTAAGGTCAAATGTTTTTGCGCGATTTCGTACTGTCAAAACTGAGTAGATAATTTAGAAAATTCGTGAGCAAGCAAAAAGTTACCATTCAAGATATTGCTCGCAAAGCAGGTGTTTCTCATAGTACGGTTTCTCGTGCTTTGCGAGATAATCCTCTTATTAGCCTGAAAATGCGAACCAAAATTCAGCAACTAGCAAGGGAGATGAAATACACGCCCAATAGTGTTGCTCGAAGTTTACAAAATCAACGCACTCATACTATAGGAGTAGTAGTAACCTCTATCGACGATCCTTTTTTTGCTGAAGTGGTAAACGGCATCGAAGAGCAAGCAAGCAAGGCTGGACTGAGTATTATTTTGAGCATTTCACATCGAGATTTAGAAAAAGAAATTGCCGCGATCGACAACTTACATCAACGTCGGGTAGACGGTATTTTAGTCGCCGACTCTCACATCAATCGTCACCAGACAAAGCAACTGGCAAGAATTGATGTACCTATAATTGCAATCAATAGCCAAACTCAAGAGCAGGCAGAAATATTTAATTCAGTGTCAATAGACGACTGTTTGGGTGCCAGACTAGCAGTAGAACATCTTATTAGTTTGGGGCATACTCGCATTGGTTATTTAGGTGTGGGCGATCGCAGTAAATCTAACCAGCAGCGTTTAGCAGGCTATCAACTGGCTTTAAGTGTAGCTGGTTTACCTCAAAATAGCGATTGGATAGCTCTTAACAATTGCGATCGCACTAGAATTAGCGATGTCAGTACGGGACGACAATTACTATCCCAGCTAGCTACTACAGGCGTAACAGGCATCGTTTGCTACAACGATATGGTGGCGGTTGGTGCGCTGCTAACCTGTCACGAATTAGGTATTTCAATACCGCAAGACCTCAGTTTGGTGGGATTCGATGGAATTGCTCTATCTGGTTATGTCACGCCACCACTAACTACAGTTTGTCAGCCAATGCAAGAAATGGGTCGTCTTGCCATGCAAATGTTACTCGATTTATTGGCGGAAAAACCCGTAGAGAATCTGGTTTTGTTGCCTTATTTAGTCGAACGTGGTAGTAGTGCGGTAGTGAAAAGCGATCGCTTTTTTTCTTTTTAGTTTTAAGAGCGATCGCTTGTTGAAAAAGTTAGCTTTCTAATATTTTTTATTTCTGTTAAATAGTTTTCTTTACGTTACAAAAATTACTGCCCTAGCTAGTCGCTACATACTAACCTAGTATAAATAGCACTAAAATAATTCAACAATTGCGATCGATTGGTTAAAACATATAACATACCAAATTTCTTAGAATATCTTAATATCAATAGCCACAAAAGTGATGCGATAAATGTATCGAGATATGATGAACATAAAAGTTTGAAACTAAAATCCGAATCGATTGGTATTGATTTTTATCTTTTATCAATTAAATCAAATTTTAATGAGAATATTGATTATGGTAAAACCAGCTACGATAAAAGTGATTCATGTTTATTTTTAGACAGACCAGATGCTATTTTGCAGTGGAATTTAACAAAATCTTTATCTGGGTATCATATTTTAATTGATGCTAAATTTTTTAATCGATATGCTAGCGATCGTAATTTTATAGATTATGATAATCATGAAACGCTTTTCTTAACGGAAGATGAAAAAAATATTTTAATAGATATTTTTGCCAAAGCTTATTTTGAATATAAAAAAAGTGACTTCTCAATTAAAATATTAGTAGCGTATGCAAATTTAATTCTTGCATATACTCATTCTTTTTACCAAAGACAATTTGAAACACGCAGCAAAATTTATAACCAAGTAGTTGCTGACTTTTATAAAAATTTAGATACGTACTTTGACGATAAAAAAGAATGCCCAGCTCTACCAACAGTATCGTTTTTTGCCAAAAAATCTAACCTTTCTCCCAACTATTTCGGAGATGTAATTAAGCATTTTACGGGAAGTTCTCCCTTAGAGCATATTCACGATCGCATCATTAGAATTGCCAAACATAAGTTACGCCAACCTCATTTAACCATTCGCGAGATTGCCTACAGCCTCGGATTTGATTACCCTACTTACTTTACTCGTTTGTTCAAAAAAGAGACTGGCATTACGCCTACTGATTTCCGCGATCGGTAATTTGTTTCATCATCTGGGTAATTTGTTTATTCACAGCTAGCGATTGTATTGGTAGTTTTGTTTTGAGAAACAATTATTAAAACAATAACTAAAGCTTACAGTCATGGGTAGAATATCAAACGAAAGAATGGAAAAAGCTTTAGAGCAGCAAAAGTCTATTTCTCAAGAAGATTATGCCAAAGTCAAAAGCTTAGCTAATATCGTCAAACCACTCAGAAGCGTACTTCATAAGACTCCCGACGACTATGGCATGACTGGGTGGCGAGACATCTATTTTCCTTCAGACGATGGCATTCCTTTAGAAGGCTGGTACATCCCTGCCAAGGGAGGAGAAAGTGACAAGCTGATTATTTTTAATCACGCTTTGCCGATGTGTCGCGCAGGTTTCCCAGGACATCTAGGTAAACCCTGGAGTAACTTTGATGCCGTTGAGATCGACTTCGTAATTCAAATGAAGCACTTGACCGACGCGGGATACAACGTTCTTGCCTACGATATTAGAAACCATGGCAATAGCAGTGCCGCCAATGGCGGACTCTCTGGTATCGGGCGGTGGGAATGGCGGGACTGCGTAGGAGTTAAAAAATATGTGGACAACCACCCAACACTCAGCAAAATGAAAGTCGGGCTATATAGCCAGTGCATGGGAGGTAACTCGCAATACGAAGCTATCTACAGGCGATCGGATCTGTTTGAGAATGTTTTGTGCCTGTGTAGTCCGATGGTTGTTTCTATGGCGGCAATCTTCTCGGCGTTCTCGGAACTGCAAGGAATTAGCCAATATCAGGAACTCATCGATCTTGAATTGATTAAAATGGGTGCTTTTACGGCTGCCGAAATGACTCCCCAGCATTTTGCCTCGGGAGTGAAGATGCCAGTCCTCATGATTCAAGTGCTGGAAGATGCATGGACGAGAAACCCCGAAGACGCACAAAAGACTTTCGATCTGCTGGCAAGTGAGGACAAGGAATTGTTCTGGATCGAAAACACTACGAGACGTTTTAAGGATGGCTATAACTATTTTGGAAAGCATCCAGAAAAAGTGATTGCATTTTTTGATAAATATATGAAATAGTGGTGAATTCTAACTAAATTTATTCACTGTCTGGTGAAAATAAAATAGTCCCGAGAGGAAAACTAGCCCTTTTATAATTTGGATATTGAATAAAAAGAATTTTTAAACCAAGCAAATTTACTCACCAGATGTTTTTTTAAGATAAATTACATCTGCTATAACTCGAACTCTTTTTAGTTCGCGTACTAGATGTTGAGCTTGATATTGATAAAAGCTTATTGGCAATAATGCAGGGACATTATTGAGCCATTGCTTGGCTTCGCTATAATTACATTCGGCGATCGCCACTATTTTCTCTACACCTTTAATAAAAGCATCTCTACTTAAAACTTCTTCAATTCTTACCTGCCAGAGATGAGGTAACATTTTTCCCCATTCAATTCGCTGTAAACCATCACTCGTAGCTAAAACCACCAAGCGATCGCCAATACCGAGTTCGACATCTTTCCAAGGCATTAGAGAATAATGATGCTGACGATATTTCTGATAGAGAATTGGCACCACGCCATAGCCATGTGCGATTTTAGATAAAAGCAAGCCGTTTAGAGTATCACCTGCTTCGATGTTGTATTCCGTTGCCATAACGATGCGATCGTCTTGGCTGGTGCGATCGCTCAAGTGAAAAAAGCTAAGAACGTTTTCGCCAAAAGCAGCACAAACGAAAACCTCTGCCGATAAAACCGCATCGCATAAAATTTTGGCGTAGGGAAATAGACGAGAGATGTTGTCACTAAATTGACGATCTTGAGTGCGGATAATCAAAGGAATATTGGAATTTAGAGCATGAGCCATCAAACCAATTTCAAGATTTTCTAAGTTGTCATCTCCTAGTAATACAATACTTTTGGCATGGGCGAGATTGACTTTAGCAAGTGCTTCGGTAATATTTCCTTCAATTAGCGGTATGTTGGGTAAGAAATTGCGATCGCCAGTAGCAGCATTGATACCTACCAACGGTCGTTCTAGCTCCTGTAAAATAGACGCTACTTCTCTACCTAAATGATTCATACTGACTAAGACTGTATGATTCTCTTTCGGTATTGGGGGAGCGGGATTAAAAAACTGCAATCTAGAAGTCACCAAAGCATCGGTTAGCAGTACGTACAATACGCCAACAAAAGCTTGACCGATTAAAGTTAGGCAGAGGCTAAACAACCGCACCCACCAGGGAATAAGTTCGCTAGATTGTAATTGGGAAGCAAATTTTACCCCACCAAATAAATCGCCATATCCTCCCAAAAGTAAAACTGCCGTAGCAAAGAAAGCTTCAGAAAAATTAATACCAGGAAAATAAAAACGGTAGATAAATATCCCAGAAAACCATAGGAATAATACAGTAGCTGCATATATAGTGGCAATGCGCCGAATTTGATTCTGGCTTTGATAGTGAGACTGCCAAAATTGGGCTGTTCTTTGCCAAAGTTTTTTTACTCTGAACTGTTGGAAAAACTTGCGCCATTGAAAATAGCGATCGCGCGAGGTTCTTAAAGGTTGCTCGGATAAAGTTAGTTCTCGTATTACTTCTAGATAGATCAGCGTATCCCCCACCAGAACTTCTGCTTCGGGGTTCCAGTCGTAAAAATGTCTGGGTGGAGCGGAAGCAACAGGAATATGGCTTAAAATGCAGCGAGTTGTAAGATTGAGCTTGTATACTGGCTTGCCCAGACACCAGCTATCTGGCGATCGCACTTGATGCTCGATAACTCTTAGCAGTTGCCCTTCCAAAGTAAAATATCCAATTGCTTCAGAACTTAGAGCGGTTAGAGCAAAGGCATGAGCGGAAAGATAGTTAGGCTCGAAAGCAACAAAATTATCTAAATTCTCGTACAGTAACTCATTAAAATTTTGTCGATCGGAACTAACAATCAAACGAACCTGGGGAGCGAGCCGTCGAGCGACAAATGCAGTTTCTATATTTATTCGCTCGTTGTCAGTTACTAAAAGTATCGAACGACACTGTCTTATACCTGCCTGTTCTAAAATACCAGGCTGGCGACAGTCTCCAATAACTAACCTGTCTAATAAGTCAGCCAGTTCTGAAACTTCACGATATTCTGTTTCTACATTATCAATGGCTGCGATCTTGACATTGTAATCTTTAAGAACTGCAACACAATGCTGTCCCAAACTTTGAAGTCCGCATACTATAAAAAGATTTTGTCTATCGGTATTGTTGGTAGTAGACATTTTTCAATTGAAGGCAGATTACCGCCACTACCTACAATTTCAAGTGGTTCGATTGCAAAAAACCGTTCGTAAAAAACATAAAACTAAGCGAAAAAGAACACTCGAAGCTTGAAAAATTATTTTAGTAGTATAAAACAAAATTGAAGTTTGAACTTAAAACTGCAATGCAAGTTTATACTCGAACAATGGTTTTAAAATATAGAGCTTATTCTAGTTTTTTATAGATTTTAATTGAGTTGGATAGCTGCAAAATGAATAGTTTGGAGTTACCTTTTGTGCTTTTGGGAGGACTATTAATTTTAGACGAATTGTTACAATTTTCTGAGGCATCGCCCGAATTTTGTCAAGAGTTTGGCTGCAAATCACAAGTTTTAATTGGTAAAAGACTAGAAAATTTGTTTAGTCCTAAAGATCGCAAGGGAAAATTTGCTTTTTACGATCGTTTTAGCCGCGATCGCACCTACCTACAGCTTAACTCAAGAGACGTTTTAGCTCTATATACTGATGGGATATACCAAAGCCGAAAATTTAGCTGGTGAATTTTACAGCTTAGAAAAACTGTGCGAGATCCTCAGCCAGAATTGGCAACATTCGGCAGCAGCAATTAAAATGGCAGCGATCGCCGTAGATAGCGATCGAATTATGGAGCTAATTGACGAAATTCCCTCTAATTATTTAATTTTAGCTACAGAACTAAGTACATTGGTTCGTAAATATTCCTTTGACAAAATCATTGCTCTAACTGAGAAGCTCTAGTTTAGACTAAAAAGATTGGCTCTAAATTTATTTTGTATGGCTTTATCAGATCGATTAATTACACTCGGTAAATATCTTGCTGGAGAATTCGACAATCAACAGCAAGCACTAGCGCAACCTGCCTGGTTCGTTCATCTGCGTTTATGGATGCGTCCAGTGCCAATTTTTACCGAGGACAGCATTACTTTATTTGCCGAACAAGCAAACACTGTTAAATTAGACCAGCCCTATCGCTCTCGTATTATACGACTGAGGCAAAGAGAAAATATAGAGGTAGAGTACTATATGTTTAAAAACTTTACTGCATTTGCTGGTGCTAGTCAAAATGATGATTTATTACATCAAATAACTTCAGAACAAATTCAATTTTTGCCAGACTGTACTTTAAAAGTTGCTGTCGATCGCTTAAATGATAATCGGTATAGTTTTCAAACCTCACCTATAAAAAATACCCCCTGTAGCTTCAATTATCAAGGAAATACTTATCAAGTTTTTGTGGGGTTTGAAACCAATGGCGAACAGTTGCAAACTTACGATAAAGGAATCGATCCAGCTACGGGAAAAGCAACTTGGGGAGCAATACTCGACTCTTATCGTTTTACCAAACGTCGAGATTTTGCCTCAGAATTGTTTGTTTAACATATTAACTAAATAATTATGAACAGCATATCTTGGTTATGGGAAGTTCCTCTAGCTTTATTATCTTTAGTATTTTTTAAAGTTTCTAAGTTCGCGATCGGTAATTTATTTACAGTTTATCTGGCAATTGCCAAAGGTAAAGCCTCACAGTGGCGAGTTTTATCTCAAGAAACCATAGATACTCCTCTTAGTTTGCCCGTTTTGATGACTAAAGGACCTCGTTGGAATACTCATGCAGTCATCGGAACTTTAGGACCATTTAAAGTAACAAGTACGATTAGTTTGAATCTTGAAGCAGCTTATAAGTCTTCCGATTCTTGGATTGTTGTTATTTATAGCTTTCCTGGTTATAAAACCGTTACTAGTATTGAATCTAACTTAGTTTCCAGCGATAGTAGTTGGCATACAGTTAAATTACAGCTAGGGAAATATTCTTTAGGAGTTAGATACTATAATTATTCGGAACAAATTAGTTATCCTGCTGTAAAAATAGACGACGAACAATTTACTAATACTTATTTGATTAATAGTAAAGTCAACGATTTTTATCACAATTTAATTAACTATAAAAATTGGTTTTATTTGAGCTTACATTACTATATTTACGTTATTCTTAAATACAGGAACTGGCTGCCAGAATCATTTGTAAGACACGAATACTTACCTGTAGGATCGCCAGATACTTTTTTTCACTATAGTTATTTAGCAAAAAATCAAGCCTTACTCGTAGATATCGACTCTAATATTATTGAGGGTTTCGATATTTATTTTACGTATTACGATCGCTCTAGTTTGCCGATAACCTGGTGTATGATTACCGAAACTAAATTTAGCTTGCCACCACAACTGGTTAATGGCTACTATCTATTAAGAATTCGTCCTAAACCTTCAGTTACTAAAGCTACAAATAAAACCGACCGCTCGCTCGATAGATCTATCTTTGCTGCTGCCAGCCAACTTCACTCACAGTGTCTCGAACAAAATAGTTCGATTCAACATTGGCAAATAAGCAATTGATTTTTTTATATTATCACCAAACAATATTATTATAAAAATAAAGATTTTTTTTAATTTATTAACTTGTTTGAATTTTAGTCAATAAATAATAAATCGTAGTTTTAAGCAACACCATTTTCTAAAATTTACAAACATAGAGATTTTATTGTTTCAAAGCACAGTTTACTCTAGCGTGAGGAATAATTATGGTGACATCCCAGACAGATAATAATAAAAAAATATTCAAAATCTTAGTTGCAGTTGCTTGGATTGACGGTGCAATTCAACCTCAAGAACGAGAATACTTGCTTAAAATAGCGCAAGAGCAAGGCTTGGCAGGTGAAGCAGAAACTCAGGAATTATTGACTAGTAACAAACCAATACCGCCTGATGAATGCGATCGCTTATTACAAGACTATTTAGGTTCTGAACCGACGGTAGAAAATTATGAAGATTTGCTGTCTGCTGTCAGCACTATAGTTTATAGCGATGGAGATATTGCAACTGAAGAAGCAGAACTTCTAACCCAATTACAAAACTCAGACCCTAAAAATTTGGGTTCTAAATCCTCACTTAACAAAATTCAAACTCGAATTCAAAAACTTTACAAACGAGGTTTAAAATCTTTTTGAAATTATTTTGGTATGCAGATTGCTTGGCTCTAACAAAAGCAAGCCATCTGTAACTAGCGCTCGGATAGAGAAAGGTTTTGGTAAAGCAACCGAGTAATCGTGCAACAATTGATTTGTTTGGCAATTGTCATAGAGCCATAGTTTAAGTTACCAATCGTCTCGAACAGAACAAAACCGATAAAATATATCCGTTTAATTAGTTTACAGACAATGATGGATCTCCAGCTGATTTTTAATGGTCTGGCTATTGGCAGTGTCTTAGCTCTAGCTGCGGTTGGTTTGACTTTAACCTATGGTATTTTAAATCTTTCCAATTTTGCTCATGGGGATTTTATGACTCTGGGTGCTTATTTAACCTGGTTGGCGAATACTAACGGCATAAATATCTGGTTGGCAATGTTGCTCGGAACCGTAGGAACGATAATTGCCATGTTAATTGCCGAATATTTGCTTTGGAAGCCAATGCGCGATCGCCGCGCTAGTGCAACTACCTTGATTATTATCTCTATTGGTCTGGCGTTGTTTATTCGCAGTGCGATCTTATTAATTTGGGGTAGCAGTAACCAATCTTATGCTTTACCAGTTGTAAGAGCCTTAGAATTTGCTGATATTAAAGTGGCATATTATCGTTTGGTAGTCATCGGACTAGTATTCTTAGTCATTCTCGGACTACACTTTTTCTTGCAAAACAGCAAAATCGGTAAGGCAATGCGGGCAGTTGCCGATAATATCGATCTTGCCAGAGTATCGGGGATTAATGTCGAACGAGTAGTAATTTGGACTTGGGTAATTACGGGAGTTTTGACTGCTTTATCGGGAGGAATGTACGGCTTAATTACGGCTGTGCGACCGAATATGGGTTGGTTTTTAATTTTGCCATTGTTTGCTTCGGTTATTTTGGGTGGCGTGGGCAACCCTTATGGCGCAATACTAGGCGCTTTGGTTATTGGACTGGCACAAGAATTGAGCGTTCCCTGGCTCGGTTCCGAATATAAATTAGGAGTAGCTCTATTTATTATGGTGGTTATCTTATTAGTACGTCCCCAGGGCTTGTTTAAAGGAACGGGATAGTTTGTAATCAGTGAAAGCAGTGAAAGCAGGCTTTTAGGAATTAGAGCATCGCTTTGCTTGGAAGCAGGAAGCGAGGGGATAACTCTGACTTACATTATCCTCTGCTCCCTGCCCCCTGCACCCTTGCTTACAAAACCTACTATCTTGTATAGAAAAGGCTTTTACTTTATTCTTCCCCCGCGTGATAGGAGCTACGAACTAAAGGAGCCGAGCGCACGTGAGAAAAACCTAACGAACGAGCAACTTCTCCCAAATGAGCGAATTCTTCAGGAGTCCAATATTTTTGTACTGGTAAATGCGAGAGAGAAGGACGCATATACTGACCGATTGTCAGGCGATCGCAATTTATACTTCTCAAGTCTTGCATAGTTTCAATAATCTCTGCTTCGGTTTCTCCGAGTCCCAACATTAAGCCAGATTTAGTTGGAATACTGGAGTCGAGTTCTTTGACATAGCGCAAAACATTCAACGAGCGATCGTACTTAGCACCTCTTCTAACTGGTGCCTGCAAACGTTTGACAGTTTCCAAATTATGGTTGTAGCAAGCAGGTTTGGCTGCTACTACAGTAGCAACTCTAGCTTTTTGATTTACTGCTGCCTCTTTGCCACTCCAAAAATCGGGGGTCAAAACTTCAATTTTAGTCTGAGGATTTTGTTGGCGAACTGCCTGCATTACTCTAACAAACCATTGTGCGCCTCCGTCTGTTAGATCGTCTCTAGCTACAGAAGTAAGAACTACGTATTGTAAACCCAGCATAGCTACTGCCGCAGCTACTTTTTGGGGTTCTTCTGAGTCTAAATTTGTTGGTACATGTCCTTTTTCTACCTGACAAAAAGCACAGGCGCGAGTACAAGTTTGACCCATCAACAGAAAAGTAGCCGTTTTGTTGGCATAACACTCACCGCGATTGGGGCATCTTCCTTCTTCACATATAGTATGAAGATTTTTTTGCTTGATAATTCGCTGTACGGTAGATATTTCGCTAGCTTTTCCAATCGAACCCTTCAGCCACGTTGGTAAAGCAGTAATTTCTCGTCGCCACTGCTGTTTAATTGATTGAGATTCGTTCATAACTGTTAGGGTCGTTATTTCAAACGGGTAGGCATAAAGTAACTTATATATTTATATTCAAACAATTATTTTCTAGTTGATATTTTGGCAGACAAAAAGGGAACTCTATATTTGTAAATCGAACTTACTTCGACAACTCAAGCAGATTTCGTCTGTCTCAGTGCGCCTATAACCTTTGTGATTTTTTTAAAGGCTAGCCGCATTATTGTTTAAACAAAAGTATTTTCGACCCTGTAAAACAAATTTAGCAAACTAAAGATAAAATTTAGCCTCACAGGAGAGAATCGTGCCAACTCACAAAATTCTAGTTATTGATGATAGTAAAGTCATTAGAATGCGAGTTAAAGACATGTTGCCAGATGGTAACTTTGATGTAATTGAAGCCAAAGACGGGTTAGAGGGGTTTCATCTAATCCGAAGCGAAAACCCCAACCTAATTATGCTCGATTTTTTATTGCCTAAAATGAGTGGCTGGGAAGTCTATCAAGAAATTCAAAAGCAGCAGCAGCTAAGAACTATTCCTCTGGTTTTGATGTCTGGTCGCAAAGAAGAAGTGACTGATAAAATGAGCGAACCTTTTGAAACGTTCGCTTTTGTCGAAAAGCCTTTCGATCGCGAACAGTTAGTTCAGGCGATCCGAGATGCCATGATGAAGGCTAAAAAATTCGCTCAAACTCAAGTATCTCTATCTCCTGAAGTTAACGGCAGTAACTCTGGCGATGTTTCAGCTTTGCGTGATGAGATTAAATCGTTAAAAACAAAAATTACTCAGATGGAACGAGAAACCGAACAGTTGAAAAAACAATTCTCTCAACTAGTTAGTTTTATCAAACAAAAATTACAGTAAATTTCAGCATACAATACAGCCATAGCTATTTAATCTAACTGACAGATTTTTTGCCAAACTAGTTTGTTAATATTCAATATAGTTCTTAAATTGACCATAGCTCACATCGACGTTACTGCTATTGTCTGTAGTATACATGGTCTATAAATTATTAATACATGATTAAATCTCAAGCAGCTTTTATTCTTAAAATTCTGCTTTCTTCGGCAATAATATCGATACTTATCAAATATAGCGACCGATTGGTTTCGATCGCCCCTACGGCTAGCTTGGCTTTAATTATTGTTTTTTTACCAACTACAATTGTAGCTTTAATTCTCAGTTGGCAATACAGCAAACAGTAACGGTTTTGGGAGCTTATTGTAAGTGAATTTTGGAACTTGGATTGGCTTTGTCGTCTTTTTTATCTGTTTGTACGTGCTGTGGCAAATTAAGCAACTGTTGCTGTTGTTGTTTACGGCAGTTGTCTTAGCTACTTCCTTAAATATTCTGGTAGAAAATTTTCAAAAAGGTGGTATTAAACGCGGTTACGCAGTTTTTCTATCAGTTTTATCGGTGATAGTAGTTGCCATCAGTTTTTTTTGGATTATCGTTCCGCCTTTTATCGAACAATTTCAGCAGTTAGCTTTGCTAGTTCCTATTGGTATCGACAAACTAGATAGCTGGATAGATTTATTATCAGAACGCCTCGATCCCAGAGTAATTGCCTGGTTGCCAGATACAGAACAATTACGCAGACAGTTACAGCCAGTAATTCAGCAGTTTTTGGGCGGTGGCTTGAGTATTTTTTACAATTCTTTGGGTGTTTTAGTAAGTATTTTATTTTTGTTGGTAATAACTTTAATGTTGCTTGTCGATCCTGCTCCCTATCGTCGCAGCATGATTCGCTTATTTCCTGCTTTTTATCGGCGACGAGTAGACGAAATTATCGACCTTTGTGGAGAAGCCTTACAGGGATGGTTGGTTGGAATTTTGTTTAATATGCTAGTTATTGCGGTTTTGAGCTTTATCGGACTGTTAATCTTAAGAGTCCCTTTAGCTCTATCACAGGCGATGTTAGCAGGAGTTTTAACTTTTATCCCTAATGTAGGTCCTACCTTAAGTGTCCTCTCGCCAATGGCGATCGCTTTAATTGATGCTCCCTGGAAATCCCTGGCGGTTTTGATTTTGTATATTGTTATTCAACAGCTAGAAAGCAATATTTTAACTCCCCTGGTAATGGCACAACAAGTTTCCTTGCTACCTGCCATCACTTTGTTGTCTCAAGTATTTTTTGCTACTTTCTTTGGTTTTTTGGGCTTATTTTTGTCGCTTCCTCTGACAGTTGTCGGTCAAATTTGGTTTCGAGAGATAATTATTATTGACATTCTCGATCGCTGGCACGATTCTAAGTTTAAAACCGAGACTAATCCTTTAAMCCCCAAGCCAGTACCAATTTCTTCACCCCGACCTCCAAATTTACCAGTAAATAAGAGCGAGCCAAGCCAATAACCATCATGGTCACTATTGCCGAAATTAACGACAAAATCCGCCGCCGTCAAGCAGTAGTTTGGTCGGTAGAACAACTCAAAGCCAAAGTTGAAGAACAGGGAGTAGCTAAGACTTACAAACAAGTAGATGTCGTCTGTACTGGTACTTTTGAACCAATGGAGTCTTCAGGAGCGGTAATTAATCTCGGACATACCGACCCGCCAATTAAAATACGCCAGTGTTGGCTCGATGGGGTACCAGCTTATGCAGGTTTTGGCGCAGTCGATTTGTATTTAGGAGCAACGGCGATCGCCGAAGTCGATCGCGAGCTACCAGATGCTGCTGCCGCAAACAAATCGTTTTGGCAACGTGGAGGCGGTCACGTAATCGAAGATTTGATTGCTGGAAAGCCAATCCCAATCAGAGCGACCGGACAACAAACCGATTGCTATCCCAGAGCCAAATTTGAAAATATTATTACTAAAGAAACAATAAATCAATTTTATTTATTTAATCCCCGCAATCTATATCAAAATTTTATTGTCGGTGTTAATGGTGGCGATCGCCCTTTGTTTACCTATCTCGGTCCTTTGCAGCCTCGGTTGGGCAATGCCGTTTACTCTTGTCCTGGAGCCATATCACCCTTACTAAACGATTGCGATCTCAATATCGTGGGTATTGGCAGCAAAATTTTTTTAGGAGGAGGTGTTGGCTATGTTGCCTGGGAAGGAACCCAACATTTCCCTTTGCAAAAACGCCTGTCCAATCACGCTCCTATTGGACCTGCGGCAACGGTAGCCTTGATTGGCGATGCCAAACAAATGGATTCTAAATGGGTCAGAGGTTGCTATTTTAGAAATTACGGTTCTTCTCTGATGTTAGGTGTAGGAGTACCCATTCCAGTTTTGTCGGAAGAAGTCGTTTGTCAATGTGCTTTAGGCGATAAAGATATTGTCGCTCCTGTAATCGACTTTTCGATTCCCAGACGGGTTCGCCCTACTTTCGGTTTAGTTACCTACCAGCAACTAAAACAAGGACGCATCACCATTGAAGGCAAAAAAATCAGAGTTGCCCCTCTAGCTAGCATCGCACTTTCGCGGCAGGTAGCCCAAGAGTTAAAACAGTGGATAGAAGCAGGAAAATTTACCCTGACAGAACCCGTTGCGCCCCTACCAAAAGACCGTTCGTTTCTGGCTCAAGACCTCCGCAAATCCTCAATTGCTCTAGAGTAACAGAAGGATAGAGCAAATAAGTCTCTAGTTTTGAGATTTTTTATGCAGTATGGGGCGATTGACACCAGTATTGGGTTTGCGAGGTTTAGACGGTTTACGAGAAATAGTTTTACGGTCTTTCTTAAATTTATTTGGTTTGCGTTTTTGGGCAAACCCCAAATCAGTCCCTTCGTCAATAACTAAAGTTTCACCTTCTAAATGAACTTTTAGATCCCAAAAACGTCGTAAAGGTCGATCGCCTAACACTCCCTTAAGTTTTAATTTAAAAAACTTGGGTTTTTCACCTTCTTTGCGGGGAAACTGCTTGATTTTAACTACAGTTACTTTTTCTTCGCTAGAGAAAAAAATAACTTCTCCTCGAATTGAAAAGTAACCATTATCAGCATCCTCACTCTTGTAGTCTGCGTCCGATTCCTTGTTTAAAGTTTCGGGTTCCCATACTCCTACAATCTGAACGTGCAGCCTTTCTTCCTCGACTTTGGTTCTAGGATAAACTACCCAAAGATGTTCGCGTTCGAGATCGAGATGATTTTTTAGTAGTCCGATCATTCGTCCCAACACTACAGCTTCTATTTTATTTCCTTCAGAGGTGACAATAACTCCCTGAGTCATTTGTTCGCTTTGCTGATATTTACCTTTAATTAGTCCGATGGCACGATATTGTCTTGGATGTGATGGGGGTGGAATTGGCTGTTGTCGTTCTCGTTCTGACTCCAGGTTGTCTTGAGTGGTAGTAGAGAGAGATTCCTGGCTTCGATCTGGTGAAGCAGCATTTTTTTTAGGGAAATTTTTTTTAGCCAAATTCATAACGAAACCTTAAAGCAAGAACTAAACTTAAGCTGAGTGTAAAAGAGATCTGACGTTAGACTCCTGACGGGTTACAATAGCCCGCAGGTAGATAGACAGACTAGACTCGAAAGCGTAAAATTATTTAGCTTCCATGTTTAGGATAAACGATAGCAAAGTTGGTCGAGTAAAGATGCAACACAAGTTTAATCTAATCTGCTTATTATATGAGTAAAATCTATCGTTGAGATTATGCAGCGAAAGCAAAAAAGTTGGCTCTATGTAGTTTTAGGTCTGATGTTATTTTCTCTGGTAGTTTTTTCCGCACTGCCAGTTGTTAGTAGCATTGTAGAAGGGAAAAGCAAGCCTGAGAGCGAGTATCAAACTACATCAATTTCTAAAACAGATTTAGCAAGACTAGATGCTGAAGCTTCTGGATATGAAAAAGTGCTACAGCGTGAAGCTGATAATGAGACAGCATTACGCGGTTTACTACAAATCAGGCTCGAACAAAAGGATCTAGAAAAAGCGATCGCACCGTTAGAAAAATTAGCGCGATTACATCCCCAACAGAGCGAATACGGTATCCTTTTGGCTCAAGCCAAACAGCAGATTGAAGACTATGAAGGTGCGGCTACAGCTTATCGTCAGATTTTAGCCGAGCATCCTGGAGATGTTATGGCATTAGGAGGTATGGCAAATTTATATTTAAGTCAGAATCTACCCGAACGCGCGATCGCTTTACTTCAAGATACACTCCAACTGGCAGCTAGCGATAAAGAGCGGGGTGACTCTATTGACTCGACTTCGGTAAAATTGCTGTTGGGAGAACTCTATGTCAATAGCGAAAAATACGATGAGGCGATCGCTACTTATGATAAGCTTGCCAGTGCTAATAGCAAAGATTTTCGTCCCGTACTAGCCAAAGCTTTGGTATTAGAAAGAAAAGGACAAGTCGAAGCTGCCAAACCTACTTTGGAAACAGCTTACACTCTCGCCCCTGCTAAGTATAAAGACCAAATTGCTGCTGAGATACAACGACTACAGCCTACCAGGAATAAATAGTTACTCGTGGAAACGAAAGCTAGAGAACCTACTAAAAATTTAATATTGTATTACTTCCTTAAATGGTCGTTAGTTAGTCCGCTGTTACACGTCTATTTTCGAGGCAAAATTTACGGAGCGCGAAATATACCTGGAACTGGAGGAGCGATTATCGTTAGCAACCACGCCAGCTATTTCGATCCTCCGATTTTAGCTAACTGTGTGAATCGTCCTGTTGCCTTTATGGCAAAATCAGAGTTATTTAAAGTACCTGTTTTAAAACAGGTGATGTCACTCTACGGAGCTTATCCAGTTAATCGCCGTGCTAGCGATCGCCGCGCAATTCGCATGGCAATGAGTGCGATCGAACGTGGTTGGTTGGTAGGAATTTTTTTGCAGGGTACGCGCACCAAAGATGCCAAAATTGTCAATCCCAAATTAGGAGCGGCATTAATAGCAGCTAAAACGGGGGTTCCTTTAATTCCAGTAAGTCTTTGGGGAACCGAACAAATTTTAAATTCTAATCTGCCAATACCCAACCCTACACCAGTGACTATTCGTATTGGCGATGCAATTGCTCCTCCTCAATCTACTGATAAAGTTGAGTTGCAGCAAATAACTGCTCGCTGTGCGGCTACAATTAACTCGCTACATAGTCTGGGAAGATAACGCTACTTTTTTAAAAGTAGCGTTATCTAGCGTTACATGTATAAATACGTACTAGTATAAGTAAATTCACGGACGCAATAGAACGAAATAATTACAAGTTAGTTTAATTATTCTCTGTTTGATGATTCGCTGATGGTAATAAAGAGTTGGGTAGTTTTTCAAAATCTCGATCGATTGCCTGACAAAAAGCTCTCATTTGAGCAATCGTCATTGTTGGCTCGGCTTGCCCTTTTTCCCAGCGGCGAATAGTCGAAACAGCTACGCCTATTTCTCTAGCTAGCTGTTCTTGAGAAAGTTTGGCTGCCAATCTAAATTTTTTGAACGGAGAATTTGTTGTTTGAGGTTGATACTTTTTAGGTCTGGTCATAATCAAATATCAATATTAATCGCTTAAATAAAATAGTTTTTTAGAGCTATATGCTCGGTTGATATAATGCAACAAATTTAAGACGATCGAGTTCTTAATTAGTTTTTATATCAAAAAAAAATAGATAGATCGTTACTACAATTTAATTGTTAGCATATTACTATTAATATCATAGTAATAGAATTAAATACATAAACATTTAAAAAACCAAAGTAACTTTATTTCAAATATACAATTTAGATAATTTAAAAAAACCTACAATTGTTTTAAGTTTATTATTGTCTAGCTCGATTTACGTTAAAAACTAGCTTTACATCTCAATTTGAATGTTTTTTCTAGCAAACAATAAATTCGATGATAGATATAGTACCGTTTTTTTGGTCTTAACTGTCAAAAGTTAAAGTAGCAAGTAAAAATCGAGTCATAGTTTGTTAGAGTAGTTGCAAATAAATACTTCAGATTAACCGCTCAATAGTAAGCAGTATTTATATTTTTTCAGCTATATATTACTAAATAATATGCTAATATCATAAAGCGATCGCAATTAAAAACAATTACATTTGAAGCAAATTTCAACAAGCGTTTTCATACAAATGTTTACAATTTGTGTTTTTCAAATTGTTTTTTCAAATTAAATATTATAAGTAAAAAAGTCGAGTATAAGCTAAGATAGCCTTTCTTAGATAATTTCTAAACAATATAAGTTAAATACTCAATGTTTGCGATTGCCTGCAAAAAATAGTGGTACAAAACAAGATATAATTTAAAATATCACCTGCAATAGTATGTGCAAACCAGAAAAAATTGCGGTACTTGGTGATTTAATTTTTAAGCCTGTTAAAGTTCTAACGCAGAAAACTTGAGGCTGTTAATAGTAAATACAAATTCTTCTAACCTCAAACTTATGCAGCTATAGTTTGCAAGCCAGCCAATCACTCTCTAAGCTTTGTTAGCGCGGTCTAAAATAAAAAAGATTTTTATACGAAATATAATACAAAGTTTGTCACACTGTATGTCTGGCTGTTTTGCAGCTAGCTTTTAATTTCAAGTTAGTGTATGCTTTATAAGCATACGAAAAAATTACGTACGAACGAGCTGTATATGATATATAATGTTAGAGGTTCGTACTCAGGGGCGATTAGCTCAGCGGTAGAGCGCCTGCCTTACAAGCAGGATGCCACTGGTTCAAATCCAGTATCGCCCATAATTTATTTTGAAACTTAACAGCTAATAAATTTAGTTAGCGGCTTCAAATTTTAGCTGTTTTTAATAATTCCTGTGTCGAACAGGCATACAGGATGATTGATTATTCATGGATTATAAAGCTGGTTGAATCTTGACTTCATTATGCAACTATAGTCAATTGAGTAGATTCAATCTAATTTTTTTAGTAATATTAATATTTCACATATTACAAAATATAGTATTAAATGTTTTTGATACGGTTTTTTCTGTACGGTGTTACAAAAAGAGTAAATATACTTAGTTAAATTGCGTAGTATTACTTATCTAAGTGATTTTTGCTACTTCATACTTGCGATTAAAGCTTCAAAAAGAAAATTAAAATAGCTAAACTCAGTTCGGTCGGCAACATGGCATTAGAATGCAGGGTTTTCAAAACCAGTTAAAAAAATATATTTTAATAATTGTTGACTTTCACAAATTAGTTCGTGGTAGTATTACTTACTAGTTAATAGTAATAAATAAAGTATTGACTTATAGAGAAAATACGGCAAAGTGTCGAGCTACTGTCTCTATTCATATCTGCAATCATTTTGTATATCTGTAATGTAGTCGATCAGCTGTACCTGTCTTCCTTTCAGGGAATGAAATAATGATTGATAAAAAATTTTTGTACAAGAAAATTTTACGGGTAAGAAATCGGCATCTTTTTATTATTGATGCGTTCATTTTTAGTTTTATACCTATAATTGCTCTGTATATCCGTTTGGATGGCTCCGTAGACTTAGAACGTTACTCAGGTATAACACAGACAATTGTGCTGTTTGTAATTGTCAAATTAATAATTCTCGGTAGATTTGGTTTTTATCAATATTACTGGCGGTATGCCAGTGCCGAAGAATTGCTAAGGACTACAGTGTTAATGGTTAGTGCCACAGTTGTTCAAACTGGAATATTTGGCACTTTATATCTGTTAAATATCTTTTCGATCGATACTCTACCGCGCTCTCTGCCAATTCTCGATGGCTTACTTAGCTTGATTGCGGTTGGAGGCATTCGCTTTAGTGTTCGATTAATTGAGGAAACCAACCGCAAACGTAAAGAATTTAATTTAGGCGATCGCGTTTTGGTTGTCGGTGCTGGAAATGCAGGAGTTTCCATAGTTCAAGAAATGCTACGGAGTAAGCATCTAGGTCTTCATCCCGTGGCATTTATCGATGACGATCCCAAAAAAATTAACTTGCGTATCTGTGGACTGCCCGTTGTTGGCAACCGCCATCAAATTCCAGCCTGGGTCAATCATTTAAATATTCGTAAAGTGATTATCGCCATGCCAACGGCTTCAGGTGCAGTACTGCGAGAAATTGTAGATGTTTGTCAGGCTAATGAAATTAAAACCAGTACCGTACCTGGAGTTCACGAACTTCTCAGCGGTAACTTTCGCCTGGGTAGTATACGAGAAGTAAAGATTGAAGACCTTCTAAGACGCGAAGCAATCCAAACTGATATCCAGGAAGTTTTCAAACTTTTGATGGGAAAAAGAGTACTTATTACTGGTGCCGGGGGATCGATTGGTAGCGAACTCTGTCGCCAAACTTTGAAAGCCTGGCCTGCGGAGATAATTCTTCTAGGACACGGTGAAAATTCGGTATTTAATATCGCGCAGGAACTAAAGCAAATTTTACAGACCCTCGACCCAGAGGGCAAAACTAATCGACAGTTACCAAAACTAACAACTTTCATTGCCGATCTGCGATTTTTCTCACGATTAGAGTATGCTTTCGAGCAGTATCAGCCTGACATTGTTTTTCACGCTGCCGCTCACAAACACGTTCCCTTAATGGAGTTAAATGCTCCAGAATCAATTACCAACAACATACAGGGAACTAAAAATTTACTCGATCTGAGCGTGCGCCATAACGTCAAGCAATTTGTAATGATTTCGACGGATAAAGTAGTCAATCCAACGAATGTAATGGGAGCTAGCAAACGAGTTGCCGAAATGTTGGTGCTTAAAACCGCTCGTATTACTGGCAAACCATTTACCGTAGTACGCTTTGGTAACGTGCTTGGTAGTAGAGGCAGCGTAATTCCTACCTTTAGAAAGCAAATTGCTGCGGGTGGACCCGTAACCGTTACTCATCCTGAAATGTGTCGTTATTTTATGACGATTCCCGAAGCAGTGCAGTTGGTTTTACAAGCTTCAACTATCGCTACTGGAGGGGAAATTTTTATGCTCAATATGGGACGACCCGTTAAAATCGTAGATTTGGCTAAAGATTTGATCCGTCTGTCGGGATACGATATTGGTAGAGACATTGAAATCGTATTTACAGGATTACGTCCTGGAGAAAAACTGCGCGAAGAACTATTGTTACCAGGGGAACAATACGATGCAACCGAGCACGAAAAAATTCTGGCAGTACACAATGCCGACCGAGCAATTCCAGAAGAGTTCGATTTAGAATTCGATCTCAACGTCAAACTTCTTGGTGAAGCAGCTGCGATTAACGATACTCGTTTAATTATTTTGTTGCTCAAACAACTGGTGTCTGGATACAAACCAGAAAGCCAAAAAACTACGTCTCAGCTACAATACATTGGCGAAGGTCACGACGATTCTTTAAAGCAGAAAAATATTTCTCAATAATTTAGATTTTGTCTTTGAAGCAACTATTGTGGCTTGTAGCTGATGGCTACGAAGTAATAAAGTTAGTTTGCTACCAATTTACGATGCAATAAACTAGCTGAAATCATTAGATAAAGATGAGCTTTTTTGAGAAATATATTAGTTTTTGTCTGAGTTTATTACTTTCAATATTTGTTGGTAGCTGTCAAACAGCTAGTTCGTCAACCGCAACTGCTATAGTTGTCTATCAACCTAGCAATCGCGATTTTCCCAACCCAGAACGAGGGCTTTTTGTTCGATATTCTCCTTTGGGAATTAATCCGCGTCCTTCATTACAGCTTGCTCAACTTGAAAAGCTGCGACAAGAAAATATTACTTTAGCTCGTCGTATTTATCTAATTTCAAAATTTAGAGAAAAGCCACTGTCTCAGACTTTTTTAAATAAGGCCGAGGCAGATTTGGCAACTGCCAGGAAAGCTGGAATAAAAATTATTTTACGATTTTCGTACAACTGGTTGGGAGGTGGTCCAGATGCGGCTAAAGAAAGAATTTTGGCTCATCAAGAACAGCTAAAACCCCTTTTAGCAGATAACTATGATGTTATTGCCTATATGGAAGCTGGCTTTATCGGTTATTGGGGAGAGTGGAATCGCTCGTCAAATCATTTGCGTTTAGATCCTCAAGCTAGAAAAGAAATTCTATTTAATGCTCTAACTGTATTGCCTACCCAACGTATGGTGGCTCTCCGCTATACATATTATAAAAGAGATGCTTTAAATTCAAATCTACCTCTTACTTCCAAGCAAGCTTTTAATGGTTCCAGGCAGGCCAGAATTGGAGCGCACAACGATTGTTTTTTAGCGAACTTAGACAATCGAGGAACATACAACAGTCAAGATCCTAAAGCTATTGATTGGCAAAAAAACTATTTAAATCGTGATAATCGTTATCTAGTTCAGGGTGGTGAGCTTTGTCATCCCGAACCTGACAATCCTTACGATGATTGCCCAGTAGCTCTACAAGAACTAGCAAGAATGCGCTGGAGTGCTTTAAACGTCGATCATAATGATGCCAGAGTAACTCTAGCAAATTGGATTGAAGAAGGGTGTTTTGAAGAAATTAAGAAGCGTTTGGGCTATCGCTTTAGGCTAGTTAGATCTGAAATACCTATAAGTGTCAAACGAGGCGAAGCTTTTACTCTAAAATTTGAAATTGCCAATGATGGTTGGGCTAGTCCCTTTAATGCCCGAAAACTAGAAATTATTTTGCGCGATCGCCGCACGGGAGTAGAATACTATTTTCCCGTGAGAGAAGATCCTCGCCGCTGGCTTCCTGAAAAAAAACACGAGATAAATGTCGTAGCAGCAATTCCCTATGACATCGATCCAGGAATATATGAAGTACTGTTGAACTTACCCGATCCAAGTCTCAAATTATACAATCGCTCGGAATATTCAATTAGACTTGCAAATCGCAAAGTTTGGGAACAGACTACTGGTTACAATTCTTTATTAGCAAACATCAAGATCGACGAACAAAAAAAACGAATCAAAACTCAGGTAGATTTTTTTCAATTACGTCAGCAGCAACCCTCAATCCCGGTCATTGCTGATTGAAAACAGTTGCTCTATGACAAAAGTGTTTTTTAATACAACACCTATCAAAAATCGGAAACCGCAATGAAATTAATGCAGTTGCAGGCTCTAGCAATTTATTGGAACAAACTAACCAGTGGTTCTGCCAGTCGTAAAATTTTTGGTGCTGCCATTACTGTAGGGCTTTGTACTGCTTTAGTAAAGTTAGCCGCTATGGCTAAGGAATTAGTGATTGCTTGGAGATTTGGTACCAGCGATGAAGTGGATGCTTTTTTGATCGCAATGGTATTTTCTTCTTTAGTTATAAATATTATTGCCGAATCACTAGCACCTGCATTTATACCAGTTTACATCAAAGTTATAGAACGAGAAGGAAAAAGATCGGCACAGAAATTGTTGGAAGGAGTATCTATCTCTAGCCTGATATTATTGCTCGTAGCCACAATATTAATGGTTGCCATAGCTCCTTTATGTTTGCCATTCGTTGCTTCGGGATTCGACTCCGATAAGTTGCAACTCACCTTTTATCTGCTTTGCGCGATCGCCCCATTTACTTTTTTGACTGGAATATCGGTAATTTGGCGTGCGGTATTAAATGCTAGAGAACGGTTTTCTCTGGCATCACTTTCCCCGATTATGATTCCCCTAACCACTATTGTTTTGCTATTTGTTGCTAAATCATGGGGAATGTTTGCTTTGGCTGGTGGTTTGGTCTTTGGTACTATCTTTATCTTGATTATTTTAGCAATACCCCTTCTGCGTCAGAATGTTTCACTACTTCCTAAATGGAACGGTTTAGATAAAAATTTACATTTAATTGTCGTTCAATATTTTCCAATTGCAGCAGGTTCGTTATTGATTTGTAGCACTGCACCAGTAGATCAAACTATGGCTGCAATGTTACCAGCAGGTAGTGTTGCAGCACTTAATTATGGTCATCGATTGATTTCATCCTTCGTTAGCTTAGTAAGTACTGCCATTAGTGCAGCAGTAATTCCTTATTTTTCTAAAATGATTGCTCGTCAAAATTGGCAGGAAGTCAATCGTACTCTCAGGCAATATATGAGGGCAATTTTTTTGGTAACAGTTCCTTTAGCATTATTATTTATTATATTTTCCAAGCCGCTAGTTCAACTAGTTTTTCAAAGAGGATCTTTTACCGCAGAAGATACACTTATAGTATCCCAAATTCAGTCTTTATATGCTATAAAAATACCTTTTTATTTGGGCGATCTTTTATTGCTAAGAGTCATTAGTACTATGAGCAAGAATCATATATTGTCCTGGGTATCGGCATTTAATTTATTAGTCAATATCGTACTAAACTACATTTTCATGCAATGGATTGGAGTCAAAGGAATTGCCTTGTCTACTAGCTGCGTTTATGTTTTTTCTTTTTTGATATTAGGTGTTTTTGTTAGTCGTCAGCTAAAAAAATACGAGCAAATTTAATAGTTAAATTCTATTTATTTTAATTCTAAAATAGTCAATCGATGAAACGAATTGCATTTTTTATTCCTACTTTACATGGTGGTGGTGCTGAAAAAGTAGTAATTAATTTACTTAAAGTACTTCAGCATCAAAATCTGGCTTTAGATTTAGTAATTGCTACAGCAGAAGGACCTTATCTGACTCAAATTCCTCAAGCGGTAAGAACAATCGATCTAGCAACGGGTAGAGTTATCAAGGCAATTTTACCTTTAGCTAAGTATTTGCAAAATAATCGTCCTCAGGCACTGATCTCCAATATGAGTCATGCCAATCTGGTAGCAGTAGTAGCAAACAAACTTTCTCGCTTTAAAACTCAAGTAATTTTGGTCGAGCATAACACTTTATCTGCCTCACAAACAAAGCTGTTAAGAGCTAAACCTTTTCCTTTGTTGATGAGATCGATCTATCCCCATGCTGATAAAATAGTCGGAGTTTCTCAAGCTGTATCCCAAGATTTAGAACTAAAACTTGACTTGCCTAAAGATACTGTTGAAACTATATATAATCCTGTTGTTAATGAAGAAATTTTAACTCTGGCTAGCGCACCTTTAAATCATCCATGGTTTAAAGAAACTACAATTCCTGTGTTTTTAGCTGTAGGTAGGCTTACTCCTCAAAAAGATTTTGTGTCATTAATTAAAGCTTTTGCTTTGGTTAGAAAACAAGTAATGGCACGATTGATTGTTTTAGGTGAGGGAGAATGCAGAAGTGAATTAGAAACCACAATTGCGAAACTCAATCTACAGCAAGATGTAGCTTTACCAGGCTTTATCGATAATCCATATGCCTACATGAGCCGAGCTAATTGTTTGATTCTCTCATCTCGCTGGGAGGGATTGGGAAATGTCCTAATTGAAGCAATGGCTTGTGGTTGTCCTGTAGTTGCTACCGATTGTCCTAGTGGTCCTCAAGAAATTTTAGCGTCGGGAAAATACGGGTTTCTAGTACCAGTAGGTCATCCACAAGAACTATCCGCAGCAATGCTGCAGACGCTGAAAACTTCTATAAAAAAAGATTTACTAATAGAAAGAGCCAGGTATTTTTCTGTAGAGCGAGCAGCATCAAAATATTTAAAATTAATTGACTAAAAGGTAAATATAAATGTTATTAGTTACGTATTTAGCTGCAATTATTTGCTTGATTTTATTAGAAATTGCTAGAAATAAAATCTGTAAAGTAGATTTTCTAACTTTGTTTAATATTTTCTATATACTGCTGTATTTGATGCCGATGTTTATGTTTGCTTCTGGCATCGTAGATCCCATTGTTTCTCTAGGATACACAGGTTACGATCGCAATACTAGCTTGCAAATACTTACGGCAATATTCTTGAGTTATTTTATGGTTTTAGCAGGCTTTTACAACCAAAGCGCAGCTAAAATTGGCAAACAAATTAAGCTTAATAATATTAGCGATCGCAAACTGCTGGGTATAGCAGTTTTTTTTCTATTTTTTGCCACAATATCTCTTCATGTTTTTGGTATGCAGTTTGGTGGTTTTCCTGTTGCAATTGCCAACGCAAACTTAATTAGAAACGGAGCCTTACCAGGAGGAAGCTTAACTTTTTTTAAAAGATTTGTTTATTTTTCATTTAGTTCATCTTATTTACTGGCATCATATCTTTTTATTAAAAAAACTAAGAAAAATAAGCTAAAAATAAGTTTTTTATTTTTGAGTTCATTAGTTGTTGCGTTCATAGCCTCTCTAGTAGTAGCAGCACGCTCGACGATGATCGTTTCTTTTGGAATATTTTACCTGGTATATGTGATTCAGACAAAAAAATGGCATCTCAAATACTTAGTGCCAATCATGATATTGGCTATTTTTATTATTTTGTATGGTAAAGCTTTTTTCTTTAGTCTTTCAGGATTACCCGATGGATATCATGGTATTGCAACTAAGTTTAGCGAAACTATTAGAGATAAAGAAAGCAGTAATTATAGTTTTGTCGATCTAATTAATACTTTTGCCTATCCCATACAGTCTTTATACGCTGCTTTTAACGAAACCTATGAATTGAGATTACTGAGCGATTGGTATTATGCATTGCTCTCTTTTCTACCTGAAAGATTACTAAATGTAGAAACAGAACTACCGATGTCTTATTACAATACTCAATATTTAGTTAATACCGATGAATTTGATATTCCTACTGGTTATATTGCTGCTTGTATTTATAGCTTTTCCTGGCCTGGTTTGGTTTTTTTTAGTTTTATATATGGTTGGATAGGTCGTTATTTACAAACTATGATGCAAAACTACCTCAGTGAAATATATTGGATGCCTTTTATATACATACTTACTGCCAAAGTATGGACTGATTTATTGACTTATGGAGATCCCCAGACTTTTTTACAAACTAACTTTTGTTTTTTAGTAGCGATTGTCTTGTTGATTTTTATCAGTAAAACAAAACCGCATAAAATGAAGAAATATTATGAAAAACTTAGCCGCTAGATCGTCAAAACTAACAAATAAAAATAGTACGCAAATAGTCGTGTTGCATATTATTACCGGGTTGTTTACAGGTGGAGCAGAAATGATGCTATATCATCTACTGTCTAAAACCGATCGCAAACAGTTTCAACCTGTAGTAATTTCATTGATGAATAAAGGTACTTTGGGCGATCGCATTGAAGATTTAAACATTCCTCTGTATACTCTAAAACTAGATTTAGGCAAACCAAGTTTGACTGTAATTCCAAAGTTATCAAAAATAATTCGAGAGATCGAACCAAATGTTATTCAAGGCTGGATGTATCACGGTAATCTAGCGGCTCAATTTGCTAGCTTTTTTGCAAAGGGTAAAATTTCCGTGTTTTGGGGAATACATCATTCAATTAACTCTTTAGCCTCAGAAAAAAAACTTACTCAGCTACTGATTAGATTGGGCGCGGTAACTGCTCGACAAGTAGAAAAAATCATTTTTGTGTCCTCTCAGAGTAAATTACAGCACGAAAAACTAGGGTATCCAGTCAATAAAAGTTCGGTCATTCCTAACGGCTTCGATACTAATTTATTTCAGCCATCAAACTACGCCAGACAAAGTTTGAGAAGCGAATTAAACTTAGCTGCCAATGCGATTATTATTGGCTCGATCGCTCGCTACCATCCTATGAAAGATCATGCTAATTTTCTTAAAGCGGCAGCTTTACTATTATCAAAAATTTCCGATCGTGATGACGTACACTTTGTACTTATTGGAACTCAAGTTGACGAATGGAATCAAACTTTAGTTAAACTAATCAAAACTTTGAAGCTGGAGACGCGAACGCATTTATTAGGCGAGCGTCAAGATATATCTCAACTTACACCAGGGTTCGATCTCATGACCTCATCTTCGGCTTTTGGCGAAGCTTTTCCTTTAATAATTGGGGAAGCTATGTCTTGCGCCATTCCTTGTGTGGTAACGGATGTGGGAGATTCTGCCCAGATTGTCGGCAATACTGGCAAAGTCGTTCCTCCCAAAGATGCTGAAGCCCTGGCAACTGCTTGGCAAGAATTAATTCTACTTCCTCCCAGTGAAAAACAAGCTTTAGGAAAGGCTGCCAGAGAAAAAATACAGCAGTTATTTTCCTTGCAAGCAATAGTTTCGCAATACGAAAACCTATATTATCGAGCCACAAGCAAAGTACACTAAAACTTATATTGTTCGTAGAGTCGTTTAAAACGGTTATTTCTATAGCAGTTTACAAATTAAGGTTGTGAAAATATTACACATTTGCGCTTTAGGCGTTACAGCCCAAACTCTATTACTACCCCAAGTTGACTATTTACTCGCACGGGGACTAGAAGTAGAAATTGCTTGTTCTGTAGATGAAGGGACTAAAGAATTAAGGGAAAAAGGCTATATAGTCCATTCCATTCAAATCGATCGCCGAATCGATCCGATTACTAACTTTAAAAGTATACTGCAACTTACAAAGTTGATTCGACAACAACAATACGATTTAGTTCACGTTCATACTCCTATTGCCGCAGTATTAGGAAGAGTTGCTGCCAAACTTGCAGGAGTCAAGCGAATTGTCTATACTTCTCACGGCTTACCTTTTCACGATCGCTCTAGCCCCAGAGAATATTTTCTCTATTCAAATATTGAGAAATTTTGCAGCAGCATTAGCGATTTAATTATCAGTCAGAATCATGAAGATATTGCTACTGCCAAACGTCTGGGAATTGCTCCTCAAAAACTCAAGTATTTAGGTAACGGAGTCGATCTAGATCGCTTCAATCGCCATCGTCTAGACGAACGACAACAAAGCCAATTGCGGCGATCGCTAAATATTCCTAATAGTACCGAACTTATTATCGGAACGGTGGGAAGATTGACCAGAAAAAAAGGGATGGGATATTTAATTGAGGCTGCCGCCAGATTAATTCCCCAATTTCCCAATCTACAAATCACGATCGTAGGCGGAGAGTTGAACACCGATCCAGAACCTTTTTATGATGAGCTTGTCGCCAGAATAACTGAGTTAGGTATTGCCAATCACGTAATTTTTACGGGTGAGAGAAAAGACATTCCCGAACTTTTGGGACTAATGGATATTTTTACTCTACCTACTTTTACTCATGAAGGATTACCCCGTTCTATTGTTGAAGCGATGGCAATGAGCCTTCCCGTAGTAGCTACAGATATTCGCGGTTGTCGAGAAATAGTGCAGCACGAGCGTACTGGATTTGTCGTACCACCCGAAGACAGCAATAGCTTGGCAGAAGCATTAGCTAAATTGCTTGCTAATGCTGAGTTGCGTAAAGCTTATGGTGAAGCTGGTAGAAGCAGAATCGAAGCAGAATACGATGAAAAAATGGTTTTTGAAAGATTGGCAAAATTTTATCAAGATTTAGGAATTGTTATTCCCCATTAAATTTAAAATTTTATTAATTATGACTGACAAACGATTAAATTTTGTAGCGGTTGGACCTTTTAAAACAGCTACCTCTTGGATGTACGCTTATATGAGACTTCATCCACAGGTATCTTTGCCAACTAGAGTTAAAGAAACCTTTTTTTTTAATCGACAGGATAGATACGATAAAGGATGGGATTGGTTTTTGGCTAATTTCGATCCTCAAGATGACTTTAAACTAAGAGGAGAATTTGCTCCTGCTTATTTCACTTCAGAAGCAGCGAGATCCAGAATTTATCAAATTAATCCTCAATGCAAGATCGTTGTTAGTTTGCGCGAACCTATTTCTCAGTTAACTTCATTTTACTTGCACAAGTTAAATCGCGGAGAAATTACTCAGGGAACTACATTAACAGAGGCATTAAAGCAAAACTCAGATTTATTAGACAATGCACTTTATTACACCCATCTGACTAAATGGATTGCTACTTATGGCAGAGATAATGTCAAAATTGTCTTTTACGATTTGCTACAAGATAGTCCCCAGGCTTTTGCCGATAATCTGTGTGAAGCAATTGGAGTTGACTTATTAACAATTCCCGAACAACTCAATCAAAAGGTAAATGTTAATGAAACTCCCGTTAATTTTCGGCTAGTCAAACTTGTAAAACAAGCAGGTAGATGGTTTTACGACCTTGACTTGTATTGGCTAATTAAATTAACTAAAAAAATTGGTTTGAAAAAAGTAATTTACAGAAACAAAAAAACACTTTATAAACCGAGTACTGACGAAATTGATTATGTTTTTAACTTACTGGCAGCAGATCTTGAAAAATTAGAAAAAGAACTCAATCTAAATCTGGATACCTGGAAAAAAGCGTGGCAGCAATATTCAATCGAGAATTGTAGTTTATAACAATTCTAAATGAAACAAATAAAAATTTAGTAATTCACTATATACAAAAAACGCTCGAAAATGCTAAGTAAAGCAATAAAATTTCTGGCAGATAGATTGGTAGCGACCGTCGCTTTAATTATTTTGTCGCTGCCGATTTTAATTTTGGCGATCGCAATTTACTTGAATATGGGCAATCCCATAATTTTTGCTCAAGATCGCCCAGGAAAAAACAATCGTATTTTCAAGTTTTATAAATTTCGTACGATGACCGATGCACGCGATCGTGATGGTCAATTATTACCCGATAAAGATCGTATTACTCCTTTTGGTGAATGGTTGCGGCAAACCAGCCTTGACGAATTACCCCAACTTTGGAATGTTTTGAAAGGAGATATGAGTTTTATCGGTCCACGACCGTTAATAGTACTATATCTAGAACGCTATAGTCCAGAACAGGCACGTCGCCACGAGGTGCTGCCAGGAATTACAGGATTGGCACAAATCAGCGGTCGCAATGCAATTAGTTGGGAAGAAAAATTCAAACTCGATGTTTGGTACGTAGACAATTGGAGTTTGTGGTTAGACCTAAAAATTTTACTGTTAACTGTGGTAAAAGTAATTAAAAAAGACGGCATTAACCAAGAAGGTTACGCTACCTCAGAAGAGTTTAAAGGCTCGACAGATACTTAACTAATATCTTTTAGCTCATCGCTCATTAATAAAAATCTTTTGGCAAATCATATTAACCAGAACTCAAACAACTGTTTAACTTATGCGATCGCGACATGGAAACTTTAACCCAGTCTCTTACTCAAAAACAATTAGACTTTTTGCCTACCGAAACAGATATTGCTTTTTATGAAGAACATGGCTGGTATATTTCTCCAAAAGTAATTTCCGAAGAAATAATCGATTTAGCAATCGAGGGTGCAGAAAAGTTCTATCGCGGCGAACGAGATGCTGCCCTTCCCGTAACCACTGGTTACAGTAACTGGAAACCAGAAGATGGCGATATCGTTCGTAATAACGAATTTGTTTCCTTGCAAAAAAAAGAACTAGCTCGCTTAGCCTTGCAGCCGATTATTGGCGCGATCGCTGCCAGACTAGCCAGAACTAGCGAAGTTCGCCTGTTGGACGACCAGCTAGTATACAAGCCACCAAGAGACAGAAACATTAACACTACCGTTGGTTGGCATAGCGATCGCGCTTATTGGGCAACCTGTAGTTCTAATAAACTGCTTACCGCCTGGATTCCCTTTCATGACTGTGATGAAGCTAGAAGCCCTTTGGTCGTACTAGATAAAAGTCATAAGTGGTCGGGACTAGAACACGTGCGTCATTTTAACGATCCCGATTTAGAAAATTTGACAGGCAAGTTTCGAGGTGAAGGCAAACAAGTAGTTAAAGTTCCGATGACCCTAAAAAAAGGTCAGGTCAGCTTTCACAACTGCTGGACAATTCACGGTAGCTATCCCAACCGTAGCGATAAATTTCGCTTGGCTTTAGCAGTGCATCTTCAAGACGCAGATAACCACTATCGACCATATAAAAATCAGCAGGAACGTGAAATTCATATCTTTGACGAACAACTATGCCGCAAACTAGCTAACGGCGATCCCGACTTTAGCGATCCGAAGGTGTTTCCAGTTTTGTGGTCGAGAGATAAAGCTGGGTGTTCCTAAAAGTTATAACCAGTAAATTTATGACGATCGCATTACCAAAAATATGAATATCCAAACCCTCGATCTACAAAATTCTTTATGGAGAGAAACTCTTACTAAACTAAACCACGATGCCTATCATTTACCCGAATATGTATCGTTAGAAGCTAAAAGAACTAATACCATAGCCAAAGCTACGCTCATCAGTGAAAAAGACAGCATTTTTTTTGTTCCTTACTTACTGCGTTCCTGCGATGACCTCATTCCTGCCACAAATACCAGGCTGTTTGACATTGTTTCTCCCTATGGCTACCCTGGCATTTTATTAAATGAGGCTGCCAAACACGATCCTGGTTTTCCCGATCGCGCTATAAAAGAATTTCAGCAAGTTTTACAATCGCAACGAGTATGTTCGGCTTTTTTGCGTCTGCATCCGATTCTCAGCGATAATTTTCAGACGTTGTTTGCTTCCGACCTGTTTACGGAAAATGGTCAAACAGTTTCTGTAGATCTAACCCTCGACGAAGATAAAATTTGGGCGCATACCCGTAAAGGACATCAAAGCACGATTAATAAATGCATGCGTCTGGGTTTAGTTGCCAAAACCGTTCCTGTTGCCCAACATTTAAATGAGTTTTTAGCAATTTATAACGAAACAATGGAACGAGTAGCGGCTAAAGATTTGTATTTTTTTAGCCATGAATACTTTACTAACTTATTAAAGCTAGAAGACAAACTGCATTTAGGCGTAGTAGAGTCAGATGGACAAATAGTCTGTGCCAGCTTGTTTTTTGAATGCTGCGGCATAATTCAAGCTCATTTAGGCGGCACCAAAACTGAATTTTTAAAGCAGTCACCGTTTAATTTATTACTCCACCACATGCGGTTGTGGGGAAAAGAACGAGGAAATAAATTCTTACATATAGGCGGTGGCGTTGGCGGCAAAAAGGATAACCTTTATACTTTTAAATCTGGTTTTTCTCGTCAAAGACATCAGTTCTTAACACTACGTTTGATTGTCGATCGCGATAAATACAATTATTTAGTCAATTTAAGAGCGAATAATTTAGATATTCCCCCCGAAACTTTACTAAAAACAAATTTTTTTCCTGCTTATCGTGCTGTTTACCATCGAGAAGTAAAAAATCACAACTAATAAACGAGGTTTGACTAGTTTGCCTGCATTATACAATAAGCTTAATAAGAGCAAAAAATTATGAAAATATTGTTCATCGTTGCGAGAGCAGATACAGTTGCTGGAGCACAAATTCATGTTAGAGATATGGCAATTGCTTTGCAAAATCGACAGCATAAAGTATTAGTAATTACAGGAAAAAAGGGTATTTATAACGCAGTTTTAAAGCGTGCAGAGATTGAATCTATTACTTGCGATTCCTTACAGCAACCTATATCTCCCTGGCAAGATTGGTTATCCCTAAGATTTTTACTAAATAGCATTCGTAAGTTTCAGCCAGAGCTAATTTCTACTCATTCTAGTAAGACGGGGATTTTGGGACGGCTGGCAGCCAAAATTACCAAAACTCCCTGCATTTTTACCGCACATGGTTGGTCTTTTACCAGTGGAGTACCAGAACCAAGCCGTACTATTTATCAGACAATCGAACAATTAGCCGCACCTCTAGCAGACAAAATTATCTGTGTTTCAGAATGCGATCGCCAGATAGGTATTCAATCGGGAATGAATCCAGAAAGATTAGTCACTATTCACAACGGCATGAAAGATCTCGATCGCACCTTTATAGCCAGGCACAACACAACCAGCACCATCAAAATTGTTATGGTAGCTCGCTTTAGCAAACAAAAAGATCACTTAACCTTAATTGAAGCTTTTAAAGACATTCCTCAAGCAGAATTACTTCTGGTAGGAGATGGCGAAAAATTAGCGGAAGTAAAAGCCTATATTCATCAGATTGGCATCTCAGAAAAAGCAAAAATTCTGGGGTTTTGTGAAAATGTAGAAGAAATTCTAGCTCAAGCGCACATTTTTGCTTTGATATCAAACTGGGAAGGTTTACCTCGTACGATTATCGAAGCCATGCGAGGTGGTTTGCCAGTAGTAGCCTCTGATGTTGGCGGCGTAGCAGAACTAGTAGTAGATGGTGTAACTGGTTATCTCATTCCCCGACAAGATACTAATACATTACATCAGCGGTTAGCAAATTTAGTTAGCGATGCAGCGCTACGGGAAACAATGGGAAAACAAGGTCGTCAACGTTACGAATTAAACTTTACTTTCGAGCAAATGTATTACAAAACCTTGCAGGTATATGACGAAGTTATGAGCGAAAGAGGATAATATCTAGCTAAAACCTATGAAAGTTTTAATTACAGGTGCGACGGGATTTATTGGCAGTCGTCTAATCCCTAGATTAGAACGAGAAAACAATTGTCAGCTATACGCCGCAATTCGCCATCAACAGCAACTACCAACTACAGTTACGCCAATAGTCGTAGGAGAAATAGACGGTAACACAGAATGGAATCAAGCTCTAAAAGATATCGATACCGTAGTTCATCTAGCAGGGCGCGCTCACGTTTTAGATGAAAAAGCAGCCAATCCCGCAGCAGAATTTATTAGAGTCAATATAGAAGGAACGGCTAACTTAGTCCGACAAGCCATAAAAGCTGGAGTAAAACACTTTATTTTTATTAGCTCTATTGGCGCGATGACAACTCTGTGCGATCGCCTATTAACTGAAGACTATCCGCCAAATCCCGATACTCCCTACGGACGTAGCAAGCTTAAAGCCGAAAAAGCGATCGTCGAACTAACCAAAAACAGCTATATGACCTGGACGATTTTACGTCCTACCTTAGTATATGGCAAAGGTAATCCTGGTAACATGGCAAGTCTGGTTAAGTTAGTACGCACGGGATTACCTTTACCCTTTGGGGCGATAAAAAATCGTCGTAGCTTTCTCTATGTGGGTAATCTAGTCGATGCGATCGCTGTCTGTCTGGCTCATCCTCAAGCAAAAAACAGAATGTTTCTGATCGGCGATAATCAGATTCTTTCAACTCCCGAATTAATTCAAATCATTGCTCGCAATCTCGATCGACGCTCTTTCTTGCTTCCTATTCCTGCTAGTATTCTCAAACTATTGGGCTACATGGGAGATGGCATAGAAAATTTTTGGCAAAAATTTCCTTTTAATAGTACTGCTGTAAATCGTCTGCTGGGTTCTTTAGCCATAGACAATAGCGATATTTGCCAAACTCTAAACTGGAAACCTCCTTATACAACCGAGAGCGGTTTAACTCAAGATTTTTCCTGAATTTACTTACCTAGCAAATGTACTAATTTGGCAATGCCAAACCTCTACTTATTCTCTAATTACTGGTTATCGATCGTGATTTTTCTGGCTTTATTACTATTTAGTTGTCTTTTGAGTTTGGGCATTACGGGTTTAGTCAAACAGTATTCAAGTCGTCAACTTTTAGATATTCCCAATGCTCGTAGCTCTCATACACTTCCTACTCCTAGAGGCGGAGGTTTGGGTTTTATTTTGGCTTTTGCTATTGTAGGAATAATTTACGCTAGTTTGACAGAGCAGTTTTCTCTACTTATTTCCCTCTGGCTAGTATTAACGCCTTTAGCTCTTGTTGGGTTTCTTGACGATCGCTGGAATTTACCCGCTACTGTCAGATATCTGGTACAGCTACTAGCAGCTAGTGTGGCAATAGCTTATTTTGGAACTGCGCCGCTATGGGGTTTATCCAATCTAGGTATGGTTGGCAAAATTTTGACTATTGCTTTTTCTGTTATCGGTATTACTGCCACGATCAACTTTTATAACTTTATGGACGGTCTTGACGGATTAATAGCAGGAGTAACGACATTACAGCTAGCTTTTATTGGTTTGTATCTGCATCAGCCATTGTTTCTACTCTTAGCGGCAGCTTTAGTCGGATTTTTGTGGTGGAATTGGTCGCCTGCCAAAATTTTTATGGGAGATGTTGGCAGTACGGTGTTAGGTGCCAGTGTGGCGATCGCGCTACTGACTGGTAGACATGAATCACCTTATATTTGGTCGCTGTTTACCATTACCCTGCCTTTAATTGGCGATGCAGTCTATACCCTGGCTCGTCGGTTGTGGCAAGGTGAAAATATTTTTCACGCTCATTGCAGCCATATATATCAGCGTCTACAGCAATCGGGACTATCTCATGCTAACGTTGCCGCTGTCTACATGTTGTTGACCGCAGTTAATATAACGATTGTTAGTTTGTGGGATATGTATAGCGTGGGTATTAACTTAATAGCTACACTTTTGGCAATTGGTGGTTCTGAATGGTATTTGCAACGTCAGACTTTGGCATCTAACTGAGTCTATATCCCTATATTCCTAACCTAAAGTTATTTTAGGTTTAATAGAGTAAAGCTACTTATGAAAACGCTCGCCTAAAACTAAACAGAACTCACCTTAGCTTTATTATTTTGGCAAGATAATTAACAGTATCTTGATATGTAATAATGGCATCTTTATTGAATATTGATATAAGAACAATTCAATCAATCGTACAATCGATTTTATATATATAGTTAAGCAACATATCAATTTAATGACCAAACCGATCTTGCTCTCAACTCCTCACATGAGCGGGAAAGAACAGGAGTATGTCAAAGAAGCCTTTGACACTAACTGGATCGCTCCTGTTGGTTCCCATATAGATGCTTTCGAGCAAGAATTTTGTCAGGCTATAAACGCCAGTCACGGTGTTGCTGTTAGTTCGGGTACGGCAGCTTTGCACCTGGCTTTAAGATTGATTGGAGTGCAGACTGGGGATGAAGTTTTTTGTTCTACTCTTACCTTTATTGCTAGTGCTAGCCCAATTACCTATTTGGGTGCTAAACCAGTTTTTATCGATAGCGATCGCCACTCTTGGAATATGAATCCTGATTTATTAGAGGAAGCCTTGCAACAGCGAGCCAAAATCGGTAAGTTACCCAAAGCCGCGATCTTAGTACATTTATACGGTCAAAGTGCCGATATAGAACCAATTTTAAAAGCTTGCAACCGCTATGAAATTCCTTTAATTGAAGATGCTGCCGAATCATTGGGAGCGACTTATAAAGGACGAGCTACGGGAACGTTTGGTCGTATGGGAATTTTTTCTTTTAATGGCAACAAAATTATTACTACTTCTGGCGGCGGAATGTTAGTTTCTGAAGATTCTAGCCTGGTTAGTAAAGCTCGTTTTTTGGCAACTCAGGCGCGCGATTCTGCTCCTTACTATCAACACTCTGAAATAGGCTACAACTACCGTCTCAGTAACGTTCTTGCAGGTATTGGTCGCGGTCAACTGCTGGTGCTTGAAGAACGGGTGGCAGCTAGAAGACGCAATTTTGAATTTTATCAGCAAGCATTAGGACACCTACCAGGAATAGAATTTATGCCTGAAGCTGACTTTGGAAGAGCTACACGCTGGCTGACATGCCTGACAATAGATTCGACTGCTTTTGGAGTAGATCGCGACCGAGTAAGATTGGCTCTTGCAAAACGACAGGTTGAAGCTCGACCAGTTTGGAAACCACTACATTTACAGCCAGTGTTTGATGAGTGTGAATGTATTAGAGGTGATGTAGCCAAAAGTTTATTCGAGGACGGACTTTGTTTGCCTTCTGGCTCTAATTTAACAATTAAAGAGTTAGAAAAAGTTGTTAGTGTAATTAGAAATATCTAGCTAAATTTTAAGTTTGGACTTATACAAAAAAAAAGTCATTAGTACCATTTAAATAAGTAAAGATGGCTAAAGTCTTGACTATTTAGATTGTTCTAGCCAATTAACAAATTGCCAACACTTTCTTGCATCGGGTTTAAAGTTTATGGTAAAATCTGAATTTGAATTAGATAAACACAAAACCATACGTTGATTTTTATCAAGACTTAGTATACTTTACTGTCTTCTGCTATTCTGCGACAATAGTTTACAGTTTTGGTTGGTTTGGCAATTTTTTATTCTGTTATTGCATTTTAGTTAAGAATGATTTTTTAATGCAATCTTATATTAAAGATTAATTCTTTTATTTAAATTTAAAAGCTGTTTGAAAATTTGTTGCAGTTTTGGAAGCTATACTTAGTTTTGATAGATTAATTATTTGATTTTGCTGTACGAAAGATTATTAGAGCAAACACAATCTAAAAAAACATTTTCCTGGGTCGCTAAACATTTTTATATAAACTACAAATTTAGTATTGCCTTCAAAAATTACTATGGAATATATAGAAACTTCATCCAATTTTGAACCTAACGTTGGTTTAGACTATTATTTGAAAATTTTAAGGCGACGTCAATTACCTGCTTTGTTCATTTTTATTTCGGTTTTTGCAGTTTCAACTGTGTTTTCTCTAACTAAAAAACCAACATATGTGGCGGAAGGCAAGATACTAATTAAAAAACTAAGTACGATTACTTCTCTAACAGAAGTAGGTGAGGGAATAGGACAGCTACAGTCTGTAGACGATAAAGAAAGTAATCCCCTCGAAACAGAAAAAGAAATGTTGCTTTCTATACCGTTAATTGTAAAAACAATTGAAACTCTCAATCTAACTGATGATAATAATAAACCACTGACTATAGAAGAATTTTTAAATAAGGTTGCAGTTCAACAGATTTCTAAAGCAGATATACTTCAAGTTTCATATGAAGATAAAGATTCAGAAAGAGCTGCTATCGCTGTTAATACTTTAATGAAATTTTATTTGCAGAAAAATATTTCTACCAATCAAGCTGAAGCTAAAAGTGCTAGAGAATTCATCGAGCAACAACTACCAAAAGCAAAAGTTAGAGAAAACCAGGCCGAACAAGCTCTTTATGACTTTAAAGCGCAAAATAATTTGCTCATTTCGATCGAGCAACAGAAAGAGCAAGCTTCAGAAATACTTTCAGATTTAGACCAAAAAATTATCCAAATTCGAGCCGAATACACAGACTTGAGCGATCGCATCAGATTATTGCGTAATAACTTAGATACTAATTCATCAGCAGCAATCTCTACAACTTCTCTCAATGAAGCTTTTTATAATACAGTTCCTGACAATTCGGAAGAAGAAGTATTATTAACGCGATTAGAAGAGCTAGAGGCTCAATTAGCTATCCAAGAAAGCCGTTTTACTGCCAATCATCCCGATCTCGTCTCGTCACAAGCTCAAGTTAGAGGATTAAAACAACAGGTTTTAAGCAAATTAGAAGCCAAACGTCAAAATTTAGTTAATAAAATTGCAACTCTCAAGCAAGAAAAATCTGCTTACAAACAAAATCTAATGGCATTACCCCCGATAGAACAGCAGCTAAGTCAGTTAGAAAGCCAGTTGCAAACTGCCAGATCTACATATTTAAAACTAATAGACAAACTTGAAACAGTCAAGCTTGCTGAGAGTCAAACAGTTGCCAATGCCTATATACTCTCGCCTTCTACAGTGCCAGAACAACCAGTTTCTAGCAAATCTGTAGTTTTGCTATCAGGATTATTACTCAGCACTTTGGTATCTGCTGCCAGTATTTGGTATTTAGAATATAAAGACAAATCTCTCAAGACTGTAGAAGAAGCAAAAGCTAGATTGAGACTGCCAGTACTAGGGGTAATTCCGCAGTTGAATCGATCTAAGCTAGCCAATCTTTCTAGCAGTAATTCAATAGATTTCGATCGAGCGTTGGTAGTTAAAAACAACTCTATTGCACCTCTAACTCGTTCTTACTCTATGCTGCAAACAAATTTGGAATTTTCTCAGTCACAAAAAGGAGTAAAGACTATTGTGGTGACTAGTTCGATTCCCCAAGAAGGAAAGTCAACAGTAAGCTTTAATTTGTCAAAAATTATGGCACAGAGAGGACTTAAAGTTTTAATCGTAGATGCGGACTTAAATCCCAACGAAAAATACGAACAATACTCTTCTAACTTATCAGAATGGTTGGGAATCAAAGTCAGCAAGGTAAATTTAAACGATATTCTTTCGGGAAAAGTTAAATATCAAACGGCTATTCAACGCATAACTGACAATATCGATCTGCTACCAACTGAATCGGAGGCTTCCAGTTCTATAGCTCGTCTGGATTCTTCAGCAATTGCTTCCTCAATGGAAGAATTTTCTGCTGATTATGACTTTGTAATTATCGATACTCCTCCTTTGATAACTAATTCTGAAGCTTTGGTTTTAGGTAAAATGGCAGACGGCATTGTTATGGTAGTTCGACTCGGACTTGCTGATACTAACAGTATTACTCTTGCCAAAGAACGTTTAGAACGCTCGGAACAAAATGTTTTGGGTATAGTTGTCAATGGTTCTGGTTCCGAACGTGAGGCTTATGAATATTATTAAAAAGGCTTTAGGTGACTTACGAGCAACTTACTTAAATTGTCCTAATCTAACAATCTAATTTTGTGCGGCTATAAAAAAGGGCTGGCGATCTTAGCCACCAGCCTTAAGCTATTAATATTTAGTTATTTTGCGTCCGATTAAACAGCAGCAGCTTCACGCTCTTTTACTTCGGCAATTACTTCATCGGCAACATTCTTAGGACAGGGAGCATAATGAGAAAACTCCATAGAAAATTGACCGCGTCCTGAAGTCATGGTGCGTAAATCGCCAATGTAGCCAAACATTTCGCTCAAAGGAGCTTCTGCCTTAACTCGCACGCCCATAGGAGTGGTGTTTTGTGCTTTAATCATTCCCCGACGACGGTTGAGATCGCCGATTACATCACCCATGTGATCTTCTGGAGTAAACACATCGATATTCATAATCGGTTCTAGTAATTGGGGTCCTGCTTTAGGTATAGACTGACGATATGCCGCTCTGGCAGCAATTTCAAAAGCGATCGCCGAAGAGTCTACAGGGTGATAGGCACCGTCTGCTAGAGTAATTTTTAAGTCTACACAGGGGAAACCAGCCAGTACGCCGTTTTCAATACTATTTTCAAAGCCCTTTTGTACTGCGGGCCAAAATTCTCTAGGTACGTTACCACCTGTTACTTTTGACTCAAACTGGAAGCCAGTTCCTGGTTCACCAGGCTCGACAACATAATCGATTTTACCAAACTGACCAGAACCACCAGACTGTTTCTTGTGGGTATAGCTATCTTCAATTCGTTTGGTAATCGATTCGCGATAGGCTACTTGAGGCTTACCGAGTTCTACCTCTACTCCATGAGTCCGCTTGAGAATATCGGCTTTAATATCCAGGTGCAGTTCGCCCATACCTTTAATAATGGTTTCGCCGCTATCCTGATCGGTTTCGACATAGAAGGAAGGATCTTCCTGAACCATTTTGCTCAATGCCATACCCATTTTTTCAGCCATAGCTTTGTTTTTGGGTTTAACTGCAATTGAGATTACGGGATCGGGGAACACCATCGGTTCTAAAGTAGCAGGGTCTTTAGGATCGCAAAGCGTATGTCCTGTCTGGACATTTTTCATCCCCACAATCGCTACAATATCACCTGCTTGAGCCGTATCGATTTCTTCGCGAGAGTTGGCGTGCATTTCTACCATCCGCCCGACGCGTTCGGTTTTGCCAGTAAAAGTATTGAGTACGGTATCTCCTTTATTAATCGTACCCGAATAAATACGAGTAAAGGTCAGTGCGCCATAGCGGTCGTCCATAATTTTAAACGCCAACGCACGTAAGGGCTTATCGGGATCGACGATCGCATATTTACCAGATTCATTGCCTTCTAGGTCAATTTCTGGCTGTGGTTTGACTTCTTGAGGGTTGGGTAAATAGTCAACTACGGCATCTAATACTAACTGTACGCCTTTATTTTTGAAAGACGAACCGCAGTAGGTAGGGAAGAAAGATAGATCGATCGTTCCCTTGCGAATACAGTGTTTGAGTTCGTCGATACTAATTTCTTCACCCTCAAGATATTTTTCCATCAGGTTGTCATCTTGTTCGATCGCGGTTTCTACTAACTCTTCGCGATAAGCTTCTACATCATCAACCATATCGGCAGGAACGTCTTGAATTTCGTAGTTCATCGGATCGCCCGACTCATCCCAAATCCAGGCTTTGCGGGTTAGCAAATCGACAACGCCTTTAAAATCGGATTCTCTACCAATAGGCAGCACCATTACCAAAGGTTTGGCAACTAAAATTTCATCAATTTGTTTGACAACGTTGAAAAAATCCGCGCCAATGCGATCGAGTTTGTTGACATAGATGATGCGAGAAACTTTGGAATCATTGGCATATCGCCAATTGGTTTCCGATTGGGGTTCTACGCCGCCAGAGCCACAAAAAACGCCAATTCCACCATCGAGAACTTTAAGCGAACGATAGACCTCAATCGTAAAATCAACGTGACCGGGAGTATCGATGATGTTTAACTGATGATCTTTCCAAAAACAGCTAGTAGCGGCAGACTGAATTGTAATACCTCTTTCCTGCTCTTGTTCCATAAAGTCGGTAGTTGCCGCGCCTTCATGAACCTCACCGATTTTGTGAATCTTACCAGTCAGTTTGAGAATTCTTTCGGTTGTAGTGGTTTTTCCAGCATCTACGTGAGCGAAGATGCCAATATTTCGATAAAGGGTAAGGTCTTTTTTCATATTTTGCTAAATAGGTGATTGCTACAATATAGTTGGCGATCGCGCTTTGCGCGCTGGCTTTGCCAATCGCTTTTTAAGGGTCGCTCGAAGAAGATACCGTTCGATTCTAGCGAGCGGTGTAACTTCAAATTTCAACCGCTTATAGTTACGATAGAGCGTTTTTTGTTAGGATTGAGCCGTCTGGAAACGGCATTTACTATGCCCAAACCGCAGTGGCGGAGACTGTGGCAATAGTGTCTAATTATATTGCCAATTATTAATTAATAATAAGATATTTACCCCTCCGATTGTAAGTGAGGAGATCGCTACACTTCAAAATGATTCAAACTGTAGGCTATCGGTATCGGGTATTAAAGTTTGCCTGAGCAATTTTTGACAGCGATTGTTGGCATCGGCGATCGCTACTTGGGCTTGATGTCCGTACTGTAAAATTTTAGCGCGATCGCATGTCTCGTAAGCAATAATTATTAAAATATCTCCTGGCTGACATAATAGTGCTGCTCCTCCATTAGAACAAACTTCACCACTACCTGCTACACCAGGAATAGCATATGTAGTCCAACGCTTACCATTATTGAGATTAATTACGTCTACCTCTTCTAAAGGTAAGATGCCGACTTTATCCATTAAATCTCGATCGATCGTAATGCTGCCAATATAGTCGAGGTTTGCTTCGGTCACTCTGACCCGATGCAGTTTGGCATGCATCAGTTTAATTTGACCCATTGATTTGTGACTAAATTCCTCTTTTATCTTAGACAAAATAAATTTTTTAACCCCAATTCTGGATCTTAAATTTGAAGCGGCAACATCGTATCTTGTTTGGGTTTGGCAACTAATTACGCCTACCTGTCTGGGTTATTGAAGCTCAAATATTCTACTACAATTACGTATTAGATGAATTAGCATACTAAATAATGAATCCCGATAATGTAAATTGCGCGGTAGATTGCGTTGACGGTTGCGTCCTGGGCGATCGCTGCCCCCATCAAGAATATCAACAGGAAACAGCTAAATTTATTGAAGATACTTCTTTAGACAAAATGATCGAAATAGCTGAAATAGCTAGAATGAAAAAGCTGTCCGAGCCTCCTAAATGGGTGATTCCCGACGAAATTTGAACCTAAAACTTTAGTACAGTAGGCATTTTTTTAATAATTTTTTTATAAAGTTATGGTTTTCTAAGTATCCTTACCTATAATAGTGTCAGTCTTACTAAGATTTAATTATTTTAAAGCTGACACAAAGCCTAAGTGGGTTGTGAAACGTAGTGGCTTGCCATATTTTTGTAAATAAACAGAATTATTGTCCGTGTTAAATCGTCCCTGCCGAGTACTAATAATCGAAGACCAACCAGAAGACATCGAACGCACTAAAACCATGTTGAGCGGTGCGAGGTCTGCTTCTTTTCCCAAAGGATTTGAGCTAGAGTACGCTCAGACTCTAACTGGAGGCAAAAACCTGCTCGATCGCCAAAAATTTGACGTGGTTTTGCTAGATTTAATTCTGCCCGATAGTCGGGGTATGAAGACTTTGCAAGCTATAGAAGACTATGCAGAGCGAGTTCCATTTATCATAGAAACGGCAATAGAAGACGAAGTAATTGCGGTAAAAGCTTTAGAATATGGAGCCTGTGGTTATTTACCCAAGATTTTGATTGACGATAATCTAATCGTTTATGCAATTCGTGCGGCAATCGAACGCAAGCAGTTTGTCAAAAAAAATATCTCTCAGCAACAGAATGAAATAGATGTTTTAGAGCAAATAAGTACCGAAATTCCCGTCCGCGATCGCCCCTTTACTAAAGTAGAATCTTTGCAAGAAAGGATGCCAGATGTTGTTGATGAAATTAAGCAACGCTATAGCAAAATACTATTGCGACAAGTCGAAAACAAACTGTATGATGTAAATTACCAAATTAGTAACGAACTCAATCTTTTAGTCGAACAATTAGGATATTTGCAGGCTACTCCTAAAGATGCAATTGATATACATACAGCAGCTATTAAGCAAAAACAAATAAATTTGGGGCGTATAGAAGCTCAAATTTTTGTTACAGAAGGACGTTATTTATTGTTAGAAGTAATGGGCAAATTAGCAGCTTACTATCAAAGATATTACATTGGACTGAGTAAGATGAATACAACTCATAGTTATAATAAAGTGTCCTCGCCAAAAGAATAATTAAGTAGGACAAACATTTTTAATGTGTGAGATTTATAGATTAAAATTATATGTTAGCGGAGATAGTTCCAGAAGCCGTTTGGCGATTGCTAATTTACAAGAATTTTGCGATCGCGAACTGCGCGAACGTAGTGAAATTACTATTATTGATATTTTAAAATCTCCCGAAATTGCCGAGCGAGAAAAAATTTTAATTACCCCTACTTTGGTTAAAGAATTTCCACCTCCTCAAGAACGCGTTATTGGCGATCTTTCCAACACCGATATTGTTTCTTTTGCACTAAGTCTGCGCTCGCATCCGCTCAGACAAAAGCCATAACAAGTAGTACATGTATTTAGTGAATTAAAGTTGGTTAAGTAAACTATTTTTAAATGAACTCAGAACAGCAAATACCATCACTTAAATTGGCTACGGGTATACCTGGCTTTGATGACATTTCTGAAGGAGGATTACCTCAAGGAAGAACTACATTGGTAGCGGGAACCGCAGGTAGCGGCAAAACTATTTTTTGTACTCAATTTTTAATTGAAGGCATTAAGCAAGGACAAAATGGCGTTTTTATTGCCTTTGAAGAGCCGCCTAAGATGATACGTAAAAATGTTCGTGGTTTTGGCTGGAATATTTCCCATTGGGAAGCAGAAAATAAATGGATGTTTGTCGATGCCTCGCCCCAAGATCGCAGCGTTTTATTGGTAAGTGGAGAATACGACCTCGATCCTTTAATCGCACGACTAAAATATGCGATCGAGCAGGTAAACGCCAAACGAGTCGCAATGGACTCTTTAGGGGCAATTTTTAGCTATGTACCCGATGTCGGACAAGTACGCAATGCCCTATTTAGACTCGCTCAAATATTGAGAGAAATGGAAGTTACAGCCGTGTTGACTTCAGAACGTACTTCCGATTATGGCGATATTAGCCGTTACGGAATTGAAGAGTTTGTTGCCGATAATGTAATTATTTTACGCAACAGTTTGACAGAAGAAAAACGCCATCGCAGTATAGAAATTCTCAAGTTTCGCGGCAGTTCCCATCAACTGGGAGAATTTTCTTTTACTATATCCGATGAAGGTTTTGTGGTTATTCCTTTTTCTACAGATGTTCTCAAACGCCAAGCTTCTATCCAGCGCCTAACCTCTGGCAATAGAGATATCGATACCATGTGCGGTGGTGGCTGGTTTCAAGGTTCGATTATTCTGACTTCAGGAGCGACAGGTACGGGAAAAACTCTCATGGCAGCCAAATTTGCAGCTGGAGGAGTGGAACAAGACGAAAAATCCCTGCTGTTTGCCTTTGAAGAAAGCCGCGAACAAATGATCCGCAATGCTGCGGGTTGGGGAGTCGATTTTCGCAGCATTGAAGAGGCGGGGCAACTTAAAATTGTCTGTCGCTATCCCGAAATTGCTTCAATCGAATCTCATTTTGTCAATATGAGAAAACAGATTAGAGAGTTCAAACCGCAAAGAGTAGCCATAGATAGCCTATCGGCTTTAGAGAGAATTACTACTAAAAAAGGATTTCGCGAATTTTTGCTTACTTTTAATACTTTAGTCAAAGAAGAAGGCATTACCGCTTTATATACTACTAATACAGTCAATTTGATTGGCAGTGAAACTATTACCCAATCTGATATTTCTACCAACACCGATTTAATTATTTTGTTGCGCTATGTTGAGGTTTATGGGGCGATACGACGAGGTATAGCGATTTTAAAAATGCGCGGTTCGCAACACGAAAAAAGCATTCGCGAATTTACTATCGACGATAAAGGAATGCAAATTGGACAGCCTTATCGCAACATTATGGGGATTTTGGCAGGCAATCCCACTTACGCCGAGCCAGACGAAATCGATCGCCTGAACGATTTAGATTTAATTTAATTATTTACAATAGATAAAAAACTAGCAAGTGTTACCCAAAAGCGTCAGAGTAGCTACAGTATGAAAACCAGTGCCAAGAAAATCGAGCTACTAATCTTACACAATTCCCATCCAATTGCCGACTCTATAAGTTCGATGCTCGATCGCGCTACCTATAAAATTGAAGAACTACAAATAGACACTGGAGAAGATTTTATAGCCTGTTTGAACTCTAATGTCGATCTAGTGTTATTAAACTGCTGTCATTTTCCCCTGGCAGTCAAACCAGCTTTAGATTTACTCGCTTCTAAAATAGCAGTTCCTACAATTGTTATCGACAGCAAACCTAATATCGCCAATGCCATTCGGGCAATCAAAGCAGGTGCTGTTGAATATTTACCTATCACAGAGCTAGAACGCCTGCCAACTGCCATAGAGCAGACTATATTAGCAGCAAAAAACCACGATTTATCATCCGAGTCACTCAGCGAAGCCGATCGCCAGTTACAAAAACTAATTACCCAAAATGCCGATGGGATTATCGTTGTCGATCGCCGAGGTATAGTCAGATTTGTCAATCAAGCAGCATTAACCCTGTTAGAAAGAACCGAAGCCGAAATTTTAGGAGATTGTCTGGGCTTTCCTGTAATGGGTGAAGATTACTTAGAGGTAGATATTCCTTCTAGAGACAAAGGTATACCCCGCGTTGCTCAAATGCGCGTTAGTGAAATTCAATGGCAGGAAACGACAGCTTATTTGGTTTCCCTTAGAGATATTACCAAACTCAAACGTATTGAAGCCGAACGAGCCGAACTACTAGAACGCGCTCAGGCTGCTAACCGCGCTAAAGATGAATTTTTGGCAGTTCTTTCTCACGAACTGAGAACACCTCTAAACCCTATCGTAGGTTGGGCGCAAATTCTGAGCCAGAATGACCTGAGCCAAAAACAAATTCAAAAAGGAGTTGAAATTATTCACCGCAATGCGATGTTGCAGGCTCAATTAGTCGGTGACATTCTCGATATCTCGCGTATTATTAGCGGCAAACTCAAAATGCAGACGACGGTTGTTAACTTGACTGACATTATTGAAGATGCATTAGAAACCGTACGCTTCTCGGCACAAACTAAATTAATTAAAATTGTTACCAAGTTAGAATCGACCGAGCCAGTTAGAGGGGATGAAATGCGTTTGCAGCAAATTGTCTGGAACTTACTCTCCAACGCTATTAAGTTTACTCCTCGGGAGGGAAAAATAACTATATCTCTAAAAAGCGTTGGTACAGACGCGCAGTTTCAGGTAGAAGATACGGGTAAAGGTATCGAAACAGATTTTCTACCCTATATCTTTGAATATTTTCGTCAGGCAGATAGCTCTAGAAGCCGCAGTACTGGAGGACTGGGTTTGGGATTGGCGATCGCCCACTATTTAGCCGAATTACATGGCGGTACTTTAACTGCTTATAGTGAAGGCAAAGATAAGGGTGCAATTTTTACCTTTACTTTGCCAACTGTAGTCGCAGAAACTTGAAAAAATCAAAAATCAAAAGTCAAAAGTCAAAAATTTGTTTTAGCTTAATGCTTTTGACTTACGAGCGGCGCGAGATCGACTATTTCTTGCCAATACAGTCTGTAGGATTTTGCTGTTTGCTTAAAGCAAGTTCGATCGAATATGCTAGATTGCTAAAAATAAACGGCTTACTAATGTATACATCGTAACCTGCCGCCAGAATACTATCGCGATCGCTATCTCTAGCAGCAGCAGTTACGGCGATCGCTGGTATGGTAGATAAAGATTTTGGCTGTAAATTTCTCAGACGTTCGATCAACCAAAAACCATCACGTTCGGGCATGTAAATATCGCTAATCAGTAGAGAAGGTTGAAAGTTTTCTATTGCCTGTAAAGCTTCTGCGGCATTACTTACCGCTTTTACCGTAGCTCCAATCTGTTCTAAGTAGATAGTAATAATTTCTCTCGAATCAACTACATCTTCAACTACAAGCACACGCACCTGGTTAAGATCTAGCTCGGTTTTACTTTGCTCCATATTCTGTATTATGCGTTTTGCTGCTCTAATAGTTTGTTTTCAACTAACTGCTACTTTATGCCCAAAACCTTTAAATTTAACCACAGCTTTAAATCAAAACTAACAAACAACTATTATAAAATTTTACCGTTTTTATGTATTAATTTTTATCTACGCTAAAAACTTTAGCCAAAATATTTTAACAAATTTTTAATACGTTTATTATCAATTGTAATATTATATCCCTAAACTCTAATAAATTAAATGTTTGTTTAATATTTTTTTAATTAGTCTGTATAATTTCGTAAATTTTAGATAGTTGAGAAATTAAATTTTGTTTATTGCCCAGAGATTGTTTGAAAAGTTTCATTTGCCACATGTGACCTCCCTTCGGATCGATACAGAACAAGTTGCTGGCAAAGCAGCATTTTTATCCACTGCAAATTCCTTAACAAAATACTCAGCAAGATTTCTTTACCCCAAGAGGGGTGAATAGAGGCCGAGGATATGCATAACTGAGAACTCGAACTATAAAAAGAACTTTTTGGATGTTCTCTAAAGCTGCACTAGCTCCAACTTTAAAGTAATATCGCCTGTCTAACGAAAAATACTGAAACACAAACTCTACTTTAGCGCGATCGCCCACAGCCAACTTTATCTTAGCTTAAAAATTCAGTAAAAATCACTAGGCGGTTGTTATTAAAATTTCTGCGTAAATAATTTATTCAATTTCTCTAATAGTTTCGTCGCCTTGTTAAGGTCGAGACTGCCATATTTTTACTGATGTCATTTCAATTTTCGTTAATTAGATTGGTGAAGGTTTATCTAGCCTTTAAAACGCACATTTATTTTTATTTGACAGTACGTATGCGCACATAACATTTGATATTGATTGCTTTCAAACCGCTCGGCTATAGCTATAAGCGTAATTTTATACTCAATATTGCCTCAGTTTTTCTACTTATCTGGTTCAAAAATTTATTTGACTTTGTTAGGCAATTTTATAGATTTCAATTAACTACTTATGAATTTATCTCGCGCCACTTTTATTACTACTGATGTAAATATGTTGCCTACTAAAACCAAACTAGTTTTTATTGACTCTCAAGTTGAAAACTATCAAGCTCTAGCTGCTGGTCTAGTTCCCGAAGCAGAAGTAATTATTCTCTCAGAGAAGCGCGATGGTATCGTTCAAATAAGTGAAGCCTTAAGCCAAAGACAGCAGATAGCCGAAGTTCATCTCGTCTCACATGGTTCTCCTGGCTGCCTGTATCTCGGCAACACCCAACTCAGCCTCGACACATTAGATAAGTATCGTGAAGACCTAAAAACCTGCTTTTCTTCCTATTCCCTGCGCTCCACTCTCTACTCCCTACTAATTTACGGTTGTAACGTTGCTGCTGGCGATGCTGGCGAAGAATTTATCGCCAAGTTACACGACATTACTAGTGCCGAAATCGCTGCGTCTACTACTCGCACTGGTAATGCTGCTAAAGGTGGAAACTGGAATTTAGAATACCGCACTGCAAATATTTCAGCAGAAAATGCTTTTAGTTTGCAGACGCAAAATTCTTACGCTGGAATATTAGCGTATATCCTCATCGATAATAAAACTAGCGGTACTATTAGCGGTACGACAACAACGACAAATCCTCTAGTTAGAACCTTTAACATTACTAACAACGTTACCGTTAGCAACCTTACTTTAGGTCTAAATGTCACTCATGCTAGAAGGGGAGATCTTCTTTTCACCTTAACGTCTCCAGATGGTACTACGGTTACAGCAGTTACTAATGGTAGTGATGCTAACACCAACTACGACCTTCTGTTACAAGACGGTTCGGCAAACCCAATTAATGACGGTAATACAGATACTATTGCCGCCCCTATTTACAGTGCCGATCGTATTGCTGCACCCTCCAATCCTTTTTCAGCTTTTAATGGTAAGTCAGCTCAAGGAACTTGGACACTGAGAATTGCCGACACCGTTCCCGCCTCAAATAATGGAACTTTTAACAGCGCTCGCCTTACCTTAAATCTTCCTACTTCTCTAAATTTTCAAAATCCGACTCTGGTATCGGGAACAAATCTTCAACCAGGAGCGGTTTATCGCTTTTCAAATGTTATAACTGGTGTCGATGCCTTGGTTACCGTTACTGCCTTTAATGGCGGTGCGACTTTGAATGCGATCGATTCTACTGCTAATGGTACGGCAGCAGCCTTTCAACCAGAGGTCAATGTACCAGCAAACGCTGCCAATGCTAGTGTTGATTTTGCCTTTAGCTTCGTCAAAAGCGGTACAACTACTCAGACAACGGTTAACGACTTTTTATTAAGCCCAATTGATGTCGATGGTGATAATGTTGCCATTAGAGAATATGTAGAGTTAAGCAATATTTCTGCCTATACTGTCGAGACCGGTAGCAATCTTACAACTACTTATACTGCTGCTACAGAAACAACCCGTTTTGAGGCTAAAACTAATGCTGTTGTAGCAGGAATCGATCCTAGTGTTACTGCTAATATCGCAACCGCTCAATTCGGTGGGGTAAAAAGCTTTACTTATAAAGCAGGTGCTTTACAGAATGGTGCCAATGCTCAAACCAGACTTTTTTCCTTAGCTGCCAATACAGTTTATATAAATAATTACACTACTCCTGTTACTACTACAGTTAATCAGACTCCAGTTTTAGACTTAGATGCTAATAATAGCAGTACTGCTACGGGTGCTAACTTCATCACCAGCTATACTGAAAATGCTGCTGGTGTAAGCATTGGCGACATCGATACGACGATTACCGATGCTGATGATACCAACATTGAATTTGCAGTTATCACCCTCACCAACCCTCAAGCTAGCGACTTATTAGCAATAGGAAGTCTCCCTGGGGGAATAACTGGTAGCTACGATTCAGCGACACAAACAGTTACTTTAACTGGTAGTGCGACTCTGGCTAACTATCAAACTGCCATTCGTGCCGTTACCTTCAGCAACACCTCCGACAACCCCAGCACCACACCTAGAACGGTTACAGTAGTCGTCAATGACGGAGAAACTAATAGCAACACTGCCACAACCACCATCAACGTCACTGCTGTCAACGATCCACCAGTTTTAGATTTAGATGCTAATGATAGCAGCACTGCCACT